>JAYTEJ010000483.1:0-2539 GCA_043735365.1 Acidobacteriota bacterium | reverse complement strand
TTTCCCTACCACTTCAGCGATCCGGAAAACTCCAGGAACGACCTCGACAGCGCTCCGCAGGTCGCCAGGAGCGTCGTCATCAATCCCTTCTTCGACTGGGGCAACGATCGGCCGCCCAATACGCCGTGGCACCGGACCGTTGTCTACGAGGCCCACGTCAAGGGGTTCAGCAAGCTGCATCCGGAAATCCCCGAGGAGCTGCGCGGGACCTACGCCGGCATGGCGCACCCGGTGTCGGTGGACTATCTGCACAAGCTCGGCATCACCGCGGTGGAGCTGCTGCCTGTGCATCAGTTCGTCCAGGACTCGACCCTGGAAGAGAAGGGGCTGCGCAACTACTGGGGCTACAACTCGATCGGCTACCTGGCGCCGCACAACGAGTACTCCTCCGCCGGGCAGCGCGGCGAGCAGGTGCAGGAGTTCAAGCACCTGGTCAAGACCCTCCATCTCGCCGGCATCGAAGTGATCCTCGACGTCGTCTACAACCACACCGCGGAGGGCAACCATCTCGGGCCGATGCTGTCGTACAAGGGCATCGACAACGCCGCCTATTACCGGCTGATGGCCGACAACCGCCGCTATTACATGGACTACACCGGCACCGGCAACACCCTCAACATGCAGCACCCGCACGTGCTGCAGCTGATGATGGACAGCCTGCGCTACTGGGTGCTCGACATGCACGTCGACGGCTTCCGCTTCGATCTGGCGGCGACGCTGGCGCGGGAGCTTCACGACGTCAACCGGCTGTCGTCCTTCTTCGACCTGATTCAGCAGGACCCGGTCGTCAGCCAGGTGAAGCTGATTGCCGAGCCCTGGGACATCGGCGAGGGGGGCTACCAGGTCGGCAACTTCCCGCCGCTGTGGTCGGAGTGGAACGGCAAGTACCGCGATACCGTCCGCGACTTCTGGCGGGGCACGGATCAGACGCTGGCGGAATTCGCCTATCGCTTCACCGGCAGCTCGGATCTCTACCAGGGCTCCGCCCGGCGGCCGCACGCCAGCGTCAACTTCATCACCGCCCACGACGGCTTCAGCCTGCGCGACCTGGTCTCCTACAACGACAAGCACAACGACGCCAACGGCGAGGAGAACCGCGACGGCGAGAGCCACAACCGCTCGTGGAATCTCGGCGCCGAAGGCCCCACCGACGACCCGGACATCCTCGCGCTGCGTGCCCGCCAGACCCGCAATTTCCTGACGACGCTGTTCCTGTCGCAGGGGGTGCCGATGCTGGTCGGCGGCGACGAGCTCGGCCGGACGCAGGGAGGGAACAACAACGCCTACTGCCAGGACAACGAAATCTCCTGGTACGACTGGGCCAACGCCGACCACAGCCTGATCGACTTCACTCGCCGCCTGATCAAGCTGAGGCACAGTCATCCCGTGTTCTGCCGCCGCCGCTGGTTCCAGGGGCGTCCCATTCGCGGCACCCAGGTCAGCGACATCGGCTGGTTCACCCCCTCGGGCCAGGAGATGTCGGAGGACGACTGGCACGCGGGATTCGCCAAGTCGCTCGGGGTGTTTCTCAACGGCCGCGGCATTCCGACGACCAACGAACGCGGGGAGCCGGTGAGGGACGAGAGCTTCTACCTGATGTTCAACGCGCATCAAGAGCCGCTCGCCTTCAGGCTCCCCGAGGAGAAGTGGGGGCGGACGTGGGCCGTGCTGCTGAACACCGCTGAGGCGACCGATCACATGTCGGAGGAGACGCTCGGGCCGGAGATGGCGGCGGAGCGCGAGCTGCAGGTCGAGCCGTGGTCGCTCGTCCTGCTCAAACGAATCGATCCGAAATGAGGCGGAGCCACTCGGGCATCCAGGCGCACTACGTCGACGCGCTCGGCCGCCGGCACCACGCGACGCCACGGGCGCTCGGCGCCATCCGGCGGGCGATGCGGGGGGCCGCCGCCGCGGCGCCGCGCCGGCGGGGGGGACCGGCGCGGTTCGACGATGTCGTGGTGGTGCCGCAGGGGGAGGGCGCCGGATCGGCCGCCGGCGATCTGACGCTCGAGGACGGGACGGCGCTGGTCGTGGACGACCGCCTGCCCGCGGACCTGCCGGCCGGCTATCACGCCATCACCTACCGCGATGGCGCCACCGCGCGGCTCATCGTCGCGCCGCCGGCCTGTTTCCTCCCCGAGGCCTTTCGCATCTGGGGCTGGGCGATTCAGTTGTACGCGTCGCGCTCGCGGCGGAGCTGGGGGATCGGCGACCTCGCCGATCTGCGCCGGCTCGGCCGGTGGGGAGCGCGGAGCGGTGCCGGGATCTCCCTGATCAATCCGCTCGCGGCCGCCACTCCGCTGGTGCCGCAGCAGCCGAGCCCGTACTTTCCGTCGAGCCGCAGGTTTCGCAGCCCCTTGTACCTCCGCGTCGAGGAAGTGGAGGGCGCCGGAACGCTGGCGGACCTGCCGGCGATCGCCGGCAGGGCGCGCGCCTTGAATACCGAGCGGCGGATCGATCGGGACGAGGTGTTCCGCCTCAAACTCGGGGCGCTCGAACGCATCTGGGACGTCGTCAGCCAGCGCGATTTGCCGGACCT
>JAYTEJ010000482.1:0-12040 GCA_043735365.1 Acidobacteriota bacterium | reverse complement strand
CCGCGCGAATATGCTTTCGCCAGTATAGCCGCGGGCTCCATCTCTTCTTGCCGAGCCAGGGCAGGAGTGACTTCGTCGGCTTTCCGGCGGATCGCGCCGTATTCCACCCCGACAAGCAGTAGAGCTGGCGACGTCGCCGGTCTCCGATCTGCCCGCGCGGTTCGCGATCCCGGGCCTCCGTCGGCCGGCGGCAGTCCACAAACCAACCGGAACAGGCGTCCGGCTCCCCCTGGCCGCGCTATACTGGTGAGATGCCTGCAGGCTTGAAAACGTCTTCTATCGTGGCCAACCCGCTCCGGCGCAATGTCGCCATCATCGCCCACGTCGACCACGGCAAAACCACGCTGGTCGACGCCTTGCTGCATCAAAGCGGCATCTTCCGCGCCAACGAGCGCGTGGCCGAGCGGGCGATGGACAATACCGACCTCGAGCGCGAGCGCGGCATCACCATCCTCGCCAAGAACACCGCGGTCCATTACAAGGACGTCCTCATCAATATCGTGGACACGCCGGGCCACGCCGACTTCGGCGGCGAAGTCGAACGGACGCTCGCCATGGTGGACGGCGTCGTCCTGCTCGTGGACGCTTCCGAGGGGCCGCTGCCGCAGACGCGCTTCGTGCTGCGCAAGGCGCTCGAGCGCCGGCTGACGCCGATGCTGGTGATCAACAAGATCGACCGGCCCGACGCGCGCGTCCAGGAAGTGCTGAACGAGGTCTACGACCTGTTCATCGACCTCGACGCCACCGAGGAGCAGATCGATTTTCCGGTGCTCTACACCAGCGCCCGGGCCGGCACCTCGAGCCTGTCGGCGACCGAGCCCGGCCAGGACCTGCGGCCGCTGTTCGACGCCATCATCGACTACGTCCCGCCGCCGCGGGGGGACGCCGAGGCGCCGCTGCAGATGCTGGTCGCCAACCTCGACTCCAGCGATTATCTCGGGCGGATCGCCATCGGCCGCGTCTTCAACGGCCGCATCCGCGTCGGCGACCAGGTCGCGGTCTGCAAGCTCGATCGGCGGGTGCAGGAGACCAAGGTCACCAAGATGTTCGCCTTCGAGGGGCTGAAGCGGATCGAGATCACCGAGGCGTCGGCCGGGGACATCATCTGTCTTGCCGGCATCGAGGACGTCACCATCGGCGAGACCATCGCCGACGTCGAGCACCGCGTCGCGATGCCGGTGATTGCCGTGGACGAGCCGACGGTGTCGATGATCTTCGGGGTCAACACCTCGCCGATGTCGGGCCGCGACGGCACCTTCGTGACCTCGCGGCAGATCAAGGATCGCCTCGATCGGGAGCTGCTCGGCAACGTTTCGATCCGGGTCGAGCCGACCGACACCCCGGAGCAGATGAAGGTGCTCGGCCGCGGCGAGCTGCAGCTCTCCATCCTCATCGAGATGATGCGGCGCGAGGGATTCGAAATGCAGGTCTCCCGCCCCGACATCGTCACCAAGGTGGTGGACGGCCAGACGATGGAGCCGGTCGAGGACCTGGTCATCGACGTCGCCGAGGAGTTCCAGGGGGTGGTGATTGCGCAGGCGGGGACGCGGCGAGGCACCATGACCAAGATGGTCAATCACGGCAGCGGCCGGGTGCGCCTCGAGTTCCGGATCCCGGCGCGCGGGCTGATTGGCTTCCGCTCCCAGTTCCTGACCGAGACCAAGGGCACCGGGATCATGAATCACCTGTTCGCCACCTGGGAGCCCTGGCACGGCGCGATCGCGTCGCGCGCCACCGGCGCGCTGGTCGCCGACCGGACCGGCATCGCGACCGCGTTCGCCATCTGGAACCTGCAGGAGCGCGGCGAGATCTTCATCGAGCCCGCCTGGCAGGTCTACGAAGGCATGATCATCGGCGAGAACGCCCGTGCCAACGACATGGACGTCAACGTCACCAAGGAAAAGAAGCAAACCAACATGCGCGCCTCGAGCGCGGACGAGGCGGTGCGGCTGATCCCGCCGCGCAAGCTCGGCCTCGAGCAGGCGATCGAGTGGATCAACGACGACGAGCTGGTCGAGGTGACTCCGCACAACATCCGCATCCGCAAGCGCATCCTGGCGGCCAACCTGCGGCCGCGGCGCAGCGTCGACTGACCGCTACAGCGCCAGCCAGCGGACCTCGTTGAGGCGCGAGGCAAGGAAGCGCTCGAGATCCGCCACCCGCAACGTCAGGCTCGCGGTGTTGTCGTTGGGGTGGAAGATGAGGCGGTCCCTGGCCCGCAGCGCCTGATCGACGATCACCCGGACCGGCTTCGCGCCTTCATGCAGCAGGCCGAATGGCGACACCGACCCGGGAGTCACCCCCAGGTGCGCCATCAGCCGCTCGGGCGAGCCGAAGCTGAGGCGGTCGTCGCCGATGACCTTCACCAGCTGCCGCAGGTCGGCCGCCTTCTCGACGGCGAGGATGACCAGGTAGTGCCGGTCCCCCTTCTTGTTGCGCAGGAACAGGTTCTTCACCGGCGTCGCCGGGATCGCGGTCCAGTGGGCCGCGGCGTCGATGGCGGTGAAGACCGGCGGATGTTCGTAGGTGTCGTAAGCGATCCCGAGTGCGTCGAGGGCGCGGTAGACCTGCTGCGGATCGCTCATCGCGGCATTCTAGCCGAGCCTCTTGCTCCTTTCCGGGCTGTCGACTAGTCTGATCCCGCCGCTTCGTCCAGGCCTCAATGTCCAAGCTGTGGGTTGCGCTCGTTGCCCTCGTGCTCCTCGCGGGTCCCCCGCCGGGGATTGAGCTCCACGGCACCGCGACCTTTGAGGGCAGGCCGCTAGCCGACGCGGTGGTGTGGATTGAGGCGCCGGCACGCCCCACGCCGTCCCGCCCCGCGGCGGTGCTCGATCAGCGCAACCTCAAGTTCTCCCCCCACGTCCTAGCGGTACAGGTCGGCACCACGGTGGCCTTCCCCAATCATGACCGCGTCTTCCACGACGTCTTCTCGTTCCGCGACGGCAAGCGGTTCGAGCTCGGCCTCTACCCGGTCGGCGCCGTCAGGTACGTTCCCTTCGACCGTCCCGGGCTGAGCCGGGTCTTCTGCAACATCCATCCAGGGATGGCGGCCTATGTCCTGGCGGTCGACAGCCCCTACTTCGCGGTCTCGGATCGCGACGGCCGGTTCGCGCTGCCGGAGCTGCCGGCGGGTGCGTTCCCGTATCATGCCTGGCGTCCGGGCGGTGCCACCCTCGAGGGCACCGTCAACGTCCAGCCGGGCGCGCGGCTGGACGTGCAGTGGCGCTGAGGCGTGCCGCGGCGGCGCTCCTCGCCGCCCTGGCGTCGGCGCCGGCCGCGGCCCAGTCGATCACTGCGGAGGCCGACGCCACCGCCGGGACCTCGACGGAGAACGTCCGGGTGCTGGCGACGCAGGCCCGGATCTTCGGCGGGACCGCGTCCGACTGGCGCTTCTTCGCCGAGGCCACCTGGGCCGGCAGCCTGGGCCAGGAATCCGACGCCTTCGCGGCCGCCTATCCCTACGAAGGCGGGGTCAGGCCGATGGAGGTCTACGGCGAAAAGCTGTTCAGGCCGGGCGGCTACCTGTTCGGGCTTCGTGCCGGGCGCTATCGCACGCCGTTCGGACTCTCGTCGCGCGGCGACCACAGCTACAACGGCTTCGTGCGCGCCCCGCTCATCCGCTACGGTCATCGCTTCGCGCTGTCGAACACCTGGATGGAGAAGGGCCTCGACGTCATCGCCGGCTCGCCGCGCCTCTATGTGGAGGCCAGCGTCGGGGCGCCGAGCGACGAAGGCGAGCTGCGGCGGCGGCCCGGCGCCGACGCGTCGATCCGCGTCCAGGGGTTCTATAAATCGTTGATCGTCGGCGCCAGCCGGATCCACACCGGCCGCGATCGCGAGCTGGGCGGATTTGCCACGGGGCGCACGGTCTTCAGCGGCGCGGACGCGCGCTGGACGTGGCGCGGCGCGCAGGTGCGCGGTGAATGGATCTCGGGCCGGCCGTTCACCGGCGTCCGCACCAGCGGCGGATACCTCGACGTCCTGCTCCACCTCCGCGTCTTCGACTTCATCACCCCGGTCGCCAGACTCGAGCGGCTGGATTACGACGCCGGCCCGTTCTCGCTCTACCTCCGGCGCGCCACCACGGGCGCACGTCTGCGGCTGCCGGACTGCCTCACCGGGCAGCTGAATCTCATCCACCAGCCATCCGGCCTCGCGGCCGGCCGCCGGAACGTGTTCGACGCCAGCCTCACCTGCACGGTCCGCCGATGAGCGCATCTCCCCGCGCGCCGCAGATTCCGTGGCACCGGCGCCTCGAGGCGCGCGTCATGGTCGCGGCCGCGCTCATCGCCGCGCTGTCGCTGGCGGCCGTGCTCTTCGCCGCCGGACAGGTCGTGCGGCGCTACTCCCTGAGCCGATCCTCTGACGATCTCGACGCCGCCCGCGCCGCGTTCGACACCCTCGTGGACACGCGGGCGCGCTTTGCCGCCTCCCAGACCAGGCTGATCGCCGAGCTTCCCGTCTTTCGCGCCACGCTCGATCCCGCCTCGAATGTCGGCGGCGACGCCGAAACCATCTCGGTCATGGCCGAAGACTACTGCCGCAAGCTCGCCGCCGGCTTCTGCATCGTCACCGACGCCCGCGGCCGCTGGATCGGCGCGCCCGGCTGGCCGGCGGCCACGCCGCAGGACGACGTCAGCCCCCTGATCGCCTCGGCGAGGGTCGGGCAGCCCGGCCGCCAGGTCCTGTCGCTGGCCGGCGGACTGTTCCTGGTCGTCTCCGAGCCGGCGATGTTCGCGGAGGAGGTCCTCGGCACCATCACCGCCGGTTACCGGCTGGACGATGCGGTGGCGTCGGAGCTGGCGCTGGCGACACACTCCGACGTCAACCTGGTGTGCAGCGGCGGCCGGCTATGCGGCAGCAGCCTGCGCTCCCCGGCGCGAGAGGCGCTGGTCCCGCTGCTGGGCCAGACCGCCTGGCTGGAAGGGATTGGCAATGCCCCGGCGCTCCGCAAGGTGGGCCGCGAGTCGTTCGTCAGCGCGGTCTATCCACTCGGCGCACCGGGCCGCGCGGCGGCGGGCGGCGAGCTGCTGCTGCTCAGGGACTGGGCGCCCACCGAGCGTGCCCTGAATGACATGGAGCGGTGGTTCCTCCTCATTGGCGCCGCCGTCCTGATCGTGACCGTCGCCGGCAGCCTGGTTGTCAGCCGCCGACTCACCCGGCCATTGCGCCGGCTGGCCGATGCGGCCGACGGGATGGCCGACGGGCTGTGGACGGGACGGGTGGCGGCGGATCGCGGCCCGGCTGAAACCCGCTCGGTGGCGACGGCGTTCAACGAGATGGCGGTGCGCCTAAGCCACTGGCATGCGGAGGCGACGGCGCGCGCCGCCCAGCTCGAGGACGCCTACGAACGCTTCCGCGCGGTGACCGAGTCGGCCAACGACGCGATCGTCTCAATCGATGCCGAGGGCCGCATCGTCTTCTGGAACCGCCGGGCACAAGAGGTGTTTGGTTATACCGAGCAGGAAGCCGCGGGACGCCCGCTGGCGTCGCTGATCGTGGAAACCGACAGCGAGGTCCGCCGCTACCTGGCGGAGGCAGAGGCGGATGCTCGATGGATCGGCCGGACCGTCGAACTGACCGGACGGCGGCAGGATGGCACCGCGGTGCCTCTGGAACTGTCGATCTCGACGTGGAAGGCGGCGGACGCGGTGTTCCACACCGCGGTGATCCGCGACATCTCGGAGCGCCGCGAGTCGCAGGCCATTCTCCGCGAGCGCGAGGCGCAGCTGCGCCAGGCGCAAAAGATGGAAGCCATCGGCCGGCTGGCCGGCGGCATCGCCCACGACTTCAACAACCTGCTCACCGCCATCCTTGGCTATGCGGACTTCCTCATCGAAGACGTCCCGCCCGAATCACGTGGCGATGTCGAAGGCATTCGCAAGGCCGGGCGCAGCGCCGCCGCCCTGACGCGCCAGCTGCTGGCCTTCAGCCGGCGGCAGGTGCTGCAGCCCGAGGTCCTGGATCTCAATGCCGTGATTGCCAGCACCGACAAGCTGCTGCGCCGGCTGATCGGCGAGGACGTCGAGATCCGGATGGCGCTCGATCAGACGCTGCCGGCGATCAAGGCGGATCCGGGCCAGATCGAACAGATCGTGCTGAACCTGGCGGTGAACGCCCGCGACGCGATGCCCGACGGCGGCCGTCTGACCATCGCCACCGAGCGCGGCGGCGCCGCGGCGCCGGGCGCGGTGCTGATCGTGACCGACACCGGCTGCGGGATGACCGACGAGGTCCGGGCGCGCATCTTCGAGCCGTTCTTCACCACCAAGGCCGCCGGCAAAGGCACCGGCCTCGGGCTGGCCACGGTCTACGGCATCGTCCAGCAGAGCGACGGCCGCATCGAACTGCAGACGCAGCCTGGCGCCGGCTCGACCTTCCGCATCACGTTTCCCGGCGTGGCGGACTCGGTGCCCGACGCGGCGGCACCCGAGAGCCCCGCCCGGCCGGTGCGAGGGCAGGAAATCGTGCTGCTGGTCGAGGACAACGAGCTGGTGCGCGACTTTGGCCGCGAGGCGCTGACCCGCGCCGGGTATCGCGTGCTGGAGGCGGTCAACGGCGAGGACGGCCTGCGGGTCGCCAGCGAGCAGGGGGGGTGCTTCGATCTGGTGGTGACCGACGTGGTGATGCCACTCATGGGCGGACGGGAGCTCGCCGCACGGCTGACGGCGATGTGGCCCGAGATGCGAATCCTGTTCACCTCCGGTTACACCGACGACTCGACCCTGCAGGAACAGGTGATGACCGGGACGTCGTTCATCCACAAGCCGTTCACGTCCGAGTCGCTGCTGCGCACCGTCCGCGAGTTGCTCGACCGGGCGCCGGCGGATCGCCGGGCCGAGGCGGAAGGCCAGGTGACGCCATGACCCCGCGAAAGCTGCTGCGGCTGGCGCGCGCCGCGCTGCGGCACGGCGGCGCCGACATCCGGCTGGCGCGCCGCAGCATCCGCGTCCACGGAGCGATGCAGCGCGTGTGGGAGCTGGCTTCGCTGGTGTCGGTGGTGCGCGGGCTGCGGCCGAGAACCGTGCTCGAGATCGGAACCTACCGCGGCGGCACGCTGGCCTGCTGGTCGGCGCTGGCCACCGCGGAAGCACACCTGATCTGCATCGATCGCATGGATGCTGAATTCAGCGTCCCGGCGGAGGCGGCGCACCGGGCGCACCTGCGCGGCCTGATCCGGCCGGGCCAGCGGCTCACCTTCCTGGCGCTCGACTCGCAGTCCCCATCGACCCTGCAGGCCGTCACGGACGCGCTCGCGGCAGCGACGCTGGATCTGCTCTGGATCGACGGCGACCACCGCGACGCCGGCGTCCGCCGCGACTTTGCGCTCTACAGCCCGCTGGTCCGGGCCGGCGGGCTGATCGCCTTTCACGACATCCATCCCGACCCCGCCTTCCCCGACAACCAGTCGCATCATCTCTGGCGGGAGCTCGGCCGGGACCGGCCGGTCCGCGAGTTCATCGACCAGGATCACCCGGGCGGCACCGGCATGGGGATCGGGGTGCTCGAAGCGGACCCCTCACATCCCTTCGCCGCCGCCGTCAGTGCAGCGCCGCGCGACTGACGACGCCCGGGCCGGACGTCAGACCGCGGGGCGCTCGATCCGCGCCTGCAGCGAGGCCAGCGCCGCGGCGACTTCGGACAGCTCGCGCTCGGTGGCGCCCAGCTTCTCCCCCTCGGAGCGCACGAAGCGGCTGTAGGGGGCGATGCTCTCGCGGATGCGATCGCCGCTGCGGCCGATCTCCCGGGTGAACTGCTCGCGCAGCGCGTCGGAGAGTCGCTGCCGGACCGCCGCGATCTTGCGGCGCATCTCCTGCTTGCCCTGCTCGCGCTTCGCCGGCAGGATGAAAAATCCGAGCGCCGCGACGATCGAGGCCATCACCAGGCCGGTCACGTCCGCTGCCGCCGTCGTTGCCGCGATGGTGACGATGGCGCCAAGGCCGACGGCGCCGGCGCTGACCGCCGCCGCCGCCGCGACCGCATTGCGGGCGCCGTCGGCGAGCTCGCTGGCTTCCTTGCGCCGGTCGTAGGAGTCGATCGCCAGCTGCGACTCGCGGCTGACCGAGTCGAGCAGCCGGGTGCGGTCGTAATGAAAGCGGCCGGCGTCGGCGTCGCCGACGATGCGGTCCTCGTACTGGCGGCGGCGTTCGGCCAGGTGCCGGGTCACGCCCTGCCACTGCTGAAGGTCGGCAGCGACCAGCCAGTCGACCAGCTCGCCGACCTTGCGCTCCACCTGCTGCGGGGCGTCGGCGACCACCTGCTGCTCGAAGCCCTGCTGCATGCGGCTGCGGTTGAGGAGGTCCATCACCCGGCCGATGCGCATGGTGTCGTCGAAGTACTGCTGGCCGCGCTGCTCGAGCTCGAGCAAAATCTTGTCGATGTCCGCCATGCGGAACTCGAAATCGCGCAGCAGGTCCTGCTGATACACCCCCAGCTGGCGCTCGACGTCGTCGAGCGTCGAGAAGTCGTCCTTGAGGAGCGCGGCGCGCTCCTCTACGGCCGCGGCCAGCCGCGCCGTCACCGCGGCGCCGACGCCCAGCGGGTTGAGCAGCTTCAGCTGCACCCGGCCCGGCGAGTCGAGGGTGTCGCGGATGTAGCGCTCGAGCGCCGCGAAGCGGCTCGCGTCCCACGACGCCGGATCGCCCATCTTGGCGCGCAGCGCCAGCCGCGCGCTGACCGGGAAAATCTCGGGGCTGACGCCGAGCAGGGCCTTCACTCCCTCGGCGACGAAGGCGCTCACTTCGGCAATCTGCGGCTCTCCCTCGAGGATGTCGATCTTGTTGATCACCACCACCACCTTCTTGCCCCAGCCGCGCAGCCGCTCGAGGAAGGCGCGTTCGGTCTCGGTGAACGGGCGGTCGGCGGAGGTGACGAAGAGCACCAGGTCGGACCGCGGCACGAACTCGGCGGTGATCGCCTCGTGCTCGCGCAGGATGGCGTTGGTTCCGGGAGTGTCGACGATGTGGATCTCGCGCAGCAGCGGCACGGGCGCGGTGATGATGCGGAGCGCCGGTCCACGGGCCTCCTGCGTCACCGTCTCGCCGTACTGCAGCACGTTGATTTGGGCGGTGGTCGGGGTCACCCCCTCGGTCGCGACCCGGCTGCCGACCATGGCGTTGATGAAGGCGCTCTTGCCGGCGTTGAACTCGCCGACGATCACCAGCAGGAAGAGCTGGTCGAGCTGCTCGATGGAGCGGTCGAGGGCCTGCTGCTGGTCCGGGGCCGCGTCGAAGCGGGCGAGGGCGACGCGGAGGCGTCCGAGCACCTGGCGCTCCTCGCGAAGCAGGTCGTCTTCGGGCTCGGTCAGGATTCTGGTCAGCATGGCACGGCCTTCGAAATGCAGGATCGCTGCCAGCATCGACGATCTGACAGTCTTTGCGGGCTCGAACTATCCCCTCAACAACTTAGCCCAGAAAAGATGAGTGTCCTGCTATTCGGCGGGGGCGGCCATCTTCCCGGGGCCGACCCGGGTCAGGGCGATGCCGGCCAGGACCGCGGCGGCGCCGATCAGCTTGCGCAGCGACAGCACGTCGTCGAGAAAGAGGACGGCCGTCAGCATCGCCACGACCGGCACCAGGTTTGAGTAGATCGACGTCCTGGCGCTGCCGATCTGCTTCACCGCGGCGTACCAGATGGTGTAGGCGACGCAGAGCGAGAACAGGGCCGAGTAGATCACGGTGAGCCAGGTCAGCCGGCTGACCGCGCCGATGTCGAGCGCCCGCAGGTGGCCCGAGACCAGCGGCACGTAGAGCATCGACCCGATGATCATCGAAAGCCCGGTCACGCCAACCGGAGAATGGCGCCGCATCAGCGGTCCGGCGCCGAGCGTATAGACGGTCCAGCAGACCACCGCCAGCAGCATGGTGAGGTCGCCGCGCAGCGAGCTGCCGTTCATGCTCGCGCCGCTGCCGACGACGATGTAAATGCCGGCAATCGACAGCGCGGCGCCGGTCCAGTGGCCCCAGCCGACCGGCTCGCGCCCCGACAGCGCCGAGGTCAGCGCAATCAGGACCGGGGTCACCGCCACCAGCAGCGCGCTGTTGGCGACGCTGGTCTGGGAGAGCCCGGCGATGAAGGCGTACTGATAGAGGCACTGACCGACGACGCCGAGCGCCACCAGACCCATCCAGTCGCGTCCGGTCAGGCGCTCGCGGGTATGGAAGACGCTGACCAGGGTGCCGAGCGCGCCCGGTGCAGCGCCGTCGGGCGGCGTTCGCGCCCGCCCGCCGCGGACGTGCGCCCAGCCGATTACCACGGCGAAAGCGGACGAGGCGACGATCATCCGCAGGGCGTTGAAGGCCTGCGGATCGATCTCGGCGAAGGCGCGCTTGACGATGGCGTAGTTGGTGCCCCAGATGAGCGTCATCAGGAGCAGGAGGACGTCGATGGGGGCGACGCGCCGGGAAGGCTGCGGCATGGTGGTGCG
This sequence comes from Acidobacteriota bacterium, assembly GCA_043735365.1. Taxonomy (GTDB): domain Bacteria; phylum Acidobacteriota; class Vicinamibacteria; order Vicinamibacterales; family 2-12-FULL-66-21; genus JALZOC01. The sequence goes on along the minus strand of JAYTEJ010000482.1, from coordinate 1,614 downwards.
GGTGCGTACCGACGGCGGACGCCGGCCCGGAGGGGCATCCCCCGGGTCCGGCTCCGGTCTCTTCGAGCGTCCGCGCACCGTCGGGCGTTCCGGCGGCCGTCTATTTGAACGGCGGCAGGAAGAACAGGATCAGCGAAATCAGCAGCACGTAGATGACCAGCGACTCGATCAGCACGAGCCCGAGGATCAGCGCGCCGCGGATGTCGCCGGCGGCGCCGGGATTGCGGGCAATCGCCTCGGCGGCGGCGCTGACGCCGCGCCCCTGCGCGAGCGCGCCGAGGCCGGCGGCGAACGCCAGCGCGAAGCCGGCGGTGATGATCGACCACTTGGCGATCTCGACGCTGGTACCGCCGCCGGCGGTCTCCTGCGCGAACACCGGGGCGAACACCCCCGCGACCATCACCAGTGCGAATGTCAGAACAGTACGTTTACTCACGAACCAGGCCTCCTCTGAAGTCTTTCAAACAGCCGCGAACACTCTGTCAAACAACGAATCGATGATTGCGGGAGCCTATGCCGCCGCCGGCGCGTGGGTGCCGCTCGGCGCATGCTCGTGCCCGTGCGCGTCGGTCTCGTCGTGCTCCACGGCGACGGCCCCCTGCAGGTAGATGATCGAGAGCAGCACGAAGATGAACGCCTGCAGTCCGCCGGTGACGAGGCCGAGGAACATCATCGGCAGCGGCGCCAGGAACGGCACGATGCTGAACAGGATGATGATCACCAGCTCTTCGCCGAAGATGTTGCCGAAGAGACGGAGCGAGAGCGACAGCACTCGCGACGAGTGGCTGATGAGCTCGATTACGAGCATCAGCGGCGCCATCCAGACCGGGGAGCCCGGCGGCACCGCGAAGTGCTTGAGGTAATTGACCGCTCCCTGCTCCTTGACGCCCTGGAAGTGGTAGTAGACCCAGATGGTGATGGCGCAGCCGAGGGTGACGTTGATGCTGCTGGTCGGCGCCATCAGCCCCGGCACCAGGCCCATGTAGTTGCCACACAGAATGAAGATGCCGAGGGTGCCGATGAGCGGCAGATACTTCCGGCCGGCCGGTCCGATCCACTCCTCGAGCAGGCCGATGATCGCGCCGATGCCGTCCTCCATGATGATCTGGAGGGTGCCCGGATGCTCCACGCTGAGGCGCGAGCGGACGATGAGCGACAGAACCGTCAGCCCCGCCACGATCAGCAGGACCATGACCATGAACGGCGGGATGACGTGGTGGCCGGTGAAATGGAAGCCGATCGGCTCGAACACCGCCCGTACGAGCGGTCCGAGCAGGGCATTGACCCATTCCACGATCAACAGCGGATGCTCGAGCTTTTCCATTACGAAATCGAAATCAGGGTGTCTTCTTCGAGAGGAACCGGATGGCCTCCAACGAGACCGCCGCGACAACCGAGGAGGCGCCCGCCAGCAGCCCCAATGGGGGCAGGCGCAAACGCGCAATCATAACGTACGCCAGAAGGACGAGTAAAGCGTAGCGGCCCGCCACGCCGACAGCGGCAAGGGCCGGCGATCGGCGTCCCGGCGGGGGGGGTTCTGTCCCCCCGGCAGCCGGCTCGGCAGGGCGATGGTGGCCGGGCGCCAGCGCCCCGGCAAGGCCACCGGCGCTCGCC
>JAYTEJ010000481.1:0-2185 GCA_043735365.1 Acidobacteriota bacterium | reverse complement strand
TGCGGGGGCAGGATTTGAACCTGCGACCTTTGGGTTATGAGCCCAACGAGCTACCGGACTGCTCCACCCCGCGTCAGGAAAACCAATCGTAACACCGATGGGGCAGCGCGATCAATAAGCGCTAGTCCCCTGGAAGCGTGATGAGTTGCATAAGTCCCGGAGCGCGGCGCCCGGATGGAAGGCGCGACGACCGAGCATATTAGGCATATGGGAGGAGGGAGCAACGCCGCCAGACTAGCTGCCGCGCTTCATTTCGCCGGAAGCACCGACACCATCACCCCCGCCCCCTTGGGCGTCAGCAGGGGAGAGGCGTAGAAGTTTCGACCGTGCCAGGTCACCGATCGGCCCACGATAATCCCCTCGGCCGCGCCGAAGGCGACATCGCTCGCGAAGTGCCGCTGGTCGTGTAGGCGCGAGATGGCCACATACGATGCAATCGTGTAGGTCGGAACCGCCGCCTTCCAGCCGAGGTGTTGCTGCAGCACCGTCGCCGCTGCAAAGGTACCCGCCGCGTGGCCCGACGGAAACGCGTAGCCGCCGCTCCGCTTGCCGTCGTCCCGGATCGGACGATCGCGCCGGGCGATGGACTTGAGGCCCTGAGTGATGCCCTCGGACAGGATGGTCGCCTCGATTAGGTCCATGCCCAGGTGCCTGGCTCGGCCGTAGCCCTTGCTCCGGCCGATGAGGTAGGTGCCGACGGACGCGCCCATCAGGACCGGCAATCCTCCGAGGTATTTGCCGGCCTTGAAAAACCTCTCGGCCCCAGCCGATCCCCGCAGCCGCTGGTCCAGGGTGTCGTCCTCGGGGTGGACCGCCAGCGCCAGGGCGCTGCCGCCCACCAGCCAGTAGAGGCTGTTCTTCCGCGGCATCTTCTTGAGATCGTCGCCGAGGTTATGGAAGAGCGCGGGGAAGAACGCCCGCGTTGGCTTCGTCTGCTCCTCGGCCGCCGCTACAGCCGGGCCGCTGCTCTGGCCGGGCTCGGATGCCTTGGCCGGCTCCTGCGCCGACGCCGTCGGCGCGGTCAGGAGGGCACAAGCCAGCGAGGCGGCGACGATTCGGAACGACAGGCGGGACACCGCGGGCAGCGAGAGCATGGCGACTCCGGACATCTGGCACCCACATCAGCGTGGGCACACGATCGCCTTGCAATCCGTCCGCCAGCGGTCAGTTACGGGGCTTCTCGTCCTTGATGATGAAGAGGAGCTCTCCCGGCCGGATCAGGCCCAGGTCTTTACGGGCAAGCGCTTCGATCGCCTGCGGATCTTCCCGCAGCCGCCGGGCCTCCTCGAGGAGCTGCACGTTCTCGCGCTTGATGGCGTCGAGCGACGCCGACACCTCGCGGTATTGTTGCCGCGCACGCATCGACTCCATCAGCCCCTTTTCGCCGACCAGCGCATCGACCACCAGGACGACGGTGACGAAGATCAGCAGCAGATGGATGGACCGCCGCGGCATGTCGGACGGCGCCGCCGGAACGACACGCTTCCGCCTCAGCGGTTCGACACCACCAGGCTTTCGAGCTTCCGATTTCTGGTCCACGAGCGCACGCATCAGGTTGGAGCACTCCTTTGTACAATAGTTTCGTGCGATCGCATCCCGGAAAACAGGTGCTTGACGGGAAAATCAATCACCCACATGCTCACGGCTGAGCTCTTCGGAAGGGAATATACCGATGGCCACTGACGCCGTCGTGGTGCTGACGACGCTGCCGGCCGACGCCGACGCCGCGGCCTTCGCCCGGGTGCTGCTGGCCGAGCGGCTCGTGGCCTGCGTGAACCTGCTGCCGGTGATGGAGTCGCTCTACTGGTGGGAAGGGGCGGTCGCCGAAGACCGCGAACGCCAGTTGGTGATGAAGACCTCCACAGACCGAGTGCCCGCGCTGCGGGAGCGCATCCGCGCTCTCCACCCCTTCGACGTCCCGGAACTGCTCGTGCTGCCGGTGATCGACGGCACCGACGTCTACCTGCGCTGGATAGGCGACGCCACCCGCCCGGCGCCGCCCGACCGCCACGAACCCTAGACATCTTCTAAGGGTTTGATCGTAAGGGTTGAAGCAAGTTTCTCAGGCGGCAAGAGCGGCCTCCTCATGGATTTTTTGGATCTCGGTGTCCAGTTGGTCGAGCGCGGTGCGAAGGGGTCGTGGCAATGCGTCGTCGGCGGGCAGCAAGGCGGCCCACTCGGGCCG
>JAYTEJ010000480.1:0-3093 GCA_043735365.1 Acidobacteriota bacterium | reverse complement strand
GTCAACGTCTCCAACCTCGCGATGGTCGGCCACATGGAGCCGCGGGAGGATCCGGACAGCGGCAAGACGACGTATGTGAAGACGTCGCCGGTGGGTGGGCCCTACGGCCGCTTCTGGAATCCCGAGACACGCATGCCCTGCTCGGCCCCGCCGTTCGGCGAACTGGTCGCCATCAGCGCCGCGACCGGTGAAGAGGCCTGGCGCGTCCCGCTCGGCATCGTCGAAGACCTCGAAGCGAAGGGCTTCCACAACACCGGCGCGCTCAACATGGGGGGCAGCCTGGCGACCGCCGGCGGCCTGGTCTTCATCGGCGCCACCGCGGATCGCCGCTTCCGCGCCTTCGACGCGAAGACCGGGAAGGAACTGTGGGTCACGAAGCTCGAAGCCGACGCCAAGGCCGCGCCGATCACCTTCCGCGGCCGCGACGGCCGGCAGTACGTCGTCATCATGGCTGGCGGCGGATTGCAGCTGAGCAAGTCGACGCCGGCATTCGGATCCAACCTCGTCGCCTTCGCGCTCCCAGCCACGCACTGACCCGTCCACCGCGCCTCAGCGCGTGCTGCCGGTGCTCTCCATCTTCCCTGTGCCGCGCGCCAGCGTGACGACGCGGTCCGCCTCGATGCCGGTCCATCGCTCTTTCGGTCCGTCGGGCCACTGCACCACCACCGCGCTCGGCCCGGGCGCCCCGGTCCCCAGTCCGACGTGCGTCCGGATGTCGCTGGCCGACAGGTAGCTGCCGTCGGTCCGCACCCGGCGCCACAGCGTCGGATGGCCGGCACCTTCGACGCCAATCCAGGCGCCGACGCCGAAGCGGTTGTTCGGCTCCTGGGTCAGCCGGATGCCCAGCCAGTGCGCCCCGGCGGGGCTCTGATTGAGCAGCAGCCGCACCGGACCGTTGTTGCTGGTGACGACGATGTCGATGTCACCGTCGTTGTCGAGATCGCCGAAGGCGGCGCCGCGGCCGATGCCGGGCTGGGCGAAGGCAGGGCCCGCGGCGGCGCTGGTGTCCTCGAAGCGGCCCGTGCCGAGGTTACGGAGCAGCTGGTTCTTCATCAGGAAGGGAAACGGCTGGCCGCGCTGCGCTTCGATGACGTTGACGCCGCCGTTGGCGGTGAAGAGATCGAGCCAGCCGTCGTTGTCGTAGTCGAGCCAGTCGGTGGCGAAGCCGGTGAAGCCGGCGGTGGCGGCGGCCAGCCCGGCACGGGCGCGGACGTCCTCGAAGCTGGCGCGACCGTCGTTGGCGTAGAGGACCGCAGTTTCGGCGGCGAGATTGGTGACGAAGAGATCTTCGTCGCCGTCGCGGTCGTAGTCGCCGGAGGCGATACCCATGCTGCCCTCCGGATTGCCGGCGGCGTTGAGCGCGGCCCCCGAGAGCAGGCCCTGATCGGCGAAGGTGCCGTCGCGCTGGTTGATCCAGAGCTGGTTGGGCGTGGCGTCGTTGGCGACGTAGATGTCGGGCCAGCCGTCGCCGTTGAAATCGCCAATGGCGACGCCAAGCCCGGCGCCGTAGGCGCGGCCGATGCCGGTGGACGCGGTGGCGTCGGTGAAGCGGCCGTGGCCCTCGTTGCGGTAGAGGCGGTCCATGACCGGGCGGTAGGAGCGCGGACCGCAGTAGTCGCGGGCGCCTGTCGGATCCGCGCAGCGCTTGTTGTTGGCGACGCTGAAGTCGAGATAGTTGGCGACGAAGAGGTCGAGGTCGCCGTCGTGGTCGTAGTCCACGAACGCGGCGCTGGTGCTCCACTGCGGATCGCTGACGCCGGCTTCACGGGTGACGTCGGTGAAGGTGCCGTTGCCGTTGTTGTGGTACAGCGTCTCTGGCCCGAACGAGGTGACCAGGAGATCGAGATAGCCGTCGTTGTCGTAGTCGCCGACCGCCGCTCCCATGCCGTAGGTGTCGAGATGGATGCCGGCCTCTTCGGTGACGTCGGTGAAGTGCAGCGTGCGGGTGCCGTCGGGAGCGACCTTCAGATCGTTGCGGAACAGCCGGCTGGTTGGCCGGGTGCGTGCTGCAGCGGCGGGGGTGGGCGGATCGAGTGAGCCACCCTGTACCAGGAAGACGTCGAGGTCGCCGTCGTTGTCGTAGTCGAACAGCGCCACGCCGGCGCCCATCTCTTCGGCGAGGTAGTAGTTGCCGCTGGCGCCGCTGACGTGGGTGAACGTCAGACCGGTGTCGGCCGCGGCCTCGACGAACAGCGGTGGCGCGGCATGCGACACGCGGCCCGGCGCAGTGCTGATGCTCGCGACGATGGCGGCGGTGGCGGCGAGAGCGACGGACGCGGGCCGGCGGATCATTTCAGCCGGGCGAGATCCCGCTCGATGGCCTGGGCGAGTTCGGTCTGCTTGTACTCGAGCGCGAGGCGCCGCGCCTCGCCGGCCCACTTGACCCCTGCATCCCGTTGTCCCGAACGGACGAGCGCGGTCGCGAACGCGAACAGGTAACGGGGGGACTCGGCATCGCGCGGCTGCTGCAGCGGCTCGAGCGCGATCGCGGCGTCAGCGGGGCGGCCGAGTCCGAGAAGCATTCGCCCGAGGTTGAACCGTGCCAGCCGGAAGTCCGGGCGCGCGGCCACGGCGGCCTTGTATTCGTCGGCAGCCTGGTCCGGTGCCTGGCGCCGTTCGAGCAGCTGGCCGAGGTTGTTGTGCGCCTCTGCATGGAACGGATTGGCGGCAATGGCGCGCCGGAACGCGGCCTCCGCTTCGTCCCATTGCTGCTGCAGGCCGAGGATGATGCCGTAGTCGTAATTGGCCTCGGCGAGATTCGACCCCAGCGCCACGGTGGCGCGGTAGTGCTCGGCGGCCTTGTCCCAGTTGCGCGTCCGGCCGTAGAGGCCGACGAGGTTGGCGTGGGCCTGCGCCAGCCCGGGGTCGAGGCGCACCGCCTCCTCGTGCGCCGCGATCGCCCCCTCGATATCGCCGGCTGCGGCCAGGTCCAGCCCTCGCCGCAGCGCCGCCGGCGCGTCGTCTCGCAGCGCCGACACCGCCGCGAGCAGCGGATCGGAAAGCCCCGGCCATCGCGGGCCGTACCTGGCGTGCTGCTCCAGCGCTTTCCGGGCATCTTCCGTCCGGCCGAGGGCGCGGTACGACTGCGCCAGG
>JAYTEJ010000479.1:0-4731 GCA_043735365.1 Acidobacteriota bacterium | reverse complement strand
CGAGCTCGTTTTTCATGACCGGGGACCACAGGGGCGCAGACGGTCGCCCGACTCAGAACAGTTGCCGCCAGGTGAAGAACAACGCCGCCGCCAGCCCCTGGCCGAGGCCGAAGGTGACGCACCACGACGCCACCGACCGAGGCGGCACGAGCGTGCCAAGCGCCAGGAACAGCGGGAACAGCGTCGAGGTCAGCCGTCCCATCGAGAGCACGCCGCCGGCGAAGAGCGGCGGCACCAGGTTGATGAGGACGAACAGTCCCCAGGCGAGGCCGAGCCGGCGGAAGACGGGAACGACCAGCGCCAGCGCGAACAGCACCGCCGCGGTGTTGAGGCTGTTGAAGGGCACCGAGGCGACGACCTCGATCAGCGAATTGTGCGTCAGCCAGCCGTAGGCGGTGACGAAGGGAGCAAAGCCGTGGAAGCTTCGTCCCCAGGCCTCGTGGCTGCGCGCCCAGGCAAACCAGACGCCGGTGAGGCTGTGGAGGTAGAGCGTGAACAGCAGCATGCCGATCCCCGGCATCGCCGCGACCGCCAGCCGCACCGCCAGCGCCTTGGCGTTCGCCTTCTCCAGAACCCCGCGGAACCCGGTGGCACCCCGTAGAACCTGTTCCAGGCCGATCACCGCGAGCGGGATACTGGCGAAGCAGCCGTTCGGCCGGGTGAGTCCGAGGATCAGGCCCCAGAGCGCGGCGGCAACCCACTCCTGCCGCCGGTAGTGATAGAAGGCGCCCAGCGCCGAGAGCAGGAATAGCGACTCGGAGTACGCAGCACTGAAGAACACCGCGAACGGGTAGGCCGCCATCAGCAGCGTCGCGGCCGCGGCGGCTTGGTCGCCGACGAGCTCCCGGCCCAGCCGGCTCATATAGACCAGCGCCCAGAAGAACGCCGCCAGCGAGACGATGACCCCGGCCCAGAGCGCGCGCACCATGCGTCTGTCTTCAGGTAGGGTCCTCGAGCCGACGCCCGCCGGCGTCCCGACCACTCGCATGAGAATCGGCAGTGCCGGAAAGAAGGCGATGTTCTGCTGGCGCTGGAAGGTGCGATCCCACTCGTAGCCGTCGATCGCGATCCCGCCGTACCAGCCGGCATCGAACCGCGCCGGCAGATTGACGAGCGGGTCCCTGGAGAGCACGAAGCCGGAGGCGGTGACGCCAAAGGTGACGACGGCCAGGAAGCCAATCACCAGCACCGCCGGCCGCGTCACCACAAAGGCCCTGAGGGCTGTGTCGACATCAGGGCGGGCGCGCACGGCGGCACGCATGCCCCGCAGCCGATCGAGCAGGGTCGGCCGCGGCCATCGCAGATGGCGCACGATGACGATGGAGATCGCCGCATACAGCGCCAGCATCGGCGAGCGCAGCGAGACGACGGTGTCGCCGACCAGATACCGGCTGCCGCCGGTGGCGCTTATCCAGATCGCCAGCAGGCCGATCGCAATCGCGGCGGCGTCGGCGACGCGGGCGCTGGCCGGCAGTCTGGGGTGGTCACGGTGGACCGGTTCGGCGGACATGTGCTCACCGATTATGGTTCAAAGCCCGCGGCGCATTCCGAGCGTCCGCTCTTCGACGGCGATCCGCCGGCGCAGCAGCAGGCCGAACCCCGGCCCGTCGGACCGGGCCTCGACCGGCGACATGTCGTCGATCGACACCGCCGGCACCGGCGCCGCCACCATGCAGCCGTACGGCGCAGCATCGAAGTCCGCAATCGCCCGCGTCGCGCTGCAGCGGCGCCGCACGTGCTGCCAGAAGCGCTCGCGTCCGACGCCATAAGGCGAGACGACGCCGATACCGGTGATGGCAACACGAGGGAGGTGGGCAGACACCCCTCTATAATAGCGGCCCGGTGTCCTGCATCCCTTCAGCGCGGCGCCGCGGCGTATCGAGGCGTTGATGCCGGCTGTCAATCGCCCGCGGCGGCGGGGGGTGCTCATGGGCGCGGTGGCCTGGGGCGGCGCGGCGGCGTTCGCCGCCTCGCTTGGCTTCGCCGCCTGGTCGTTCCTCGTCCGTTTCGGCCGGACGGCCGACGGACCGGCGGTGCGGCCGGCGCTGACCGACCTGCTGCTCTTCTCTCTCTTCGCCTTCCACCACAGCCTGTTCGCGCGCACCCCGATCAAGCGCGGCGTCGAGCGCGTCGTCCCCGCGGCGCTGGAACGCTCGGTCTACACCTGGGTTGCGAGCGTGCTGTTCTTCGCGGTGTGCTGGTTCTGGCAGCCGGTGCCGGGAACCCTCTACCGGCTCGACGGGATGGGCCGCTTCGCGGCGTACGGCGTCCAGGCGGCGGGGCTGATCCTGACCATGCTCGGGGCGCGGCCCCTCGACGTCCTCGACCTCGCAGGGGTGCGGCCGGTGCTTCGCGCCCGCGGCGGCGGCCGGCCGGTCCACGTGCCGCTCGTCACCACCGGGGCGTTCGCGATCGTGCGGCATCCGCTGTATTTCGGGTGGGCGCTGCTGGTGTGCGGGGCGCCGGACATGACCGCCACCCGGGCGGTGTTCGCGGCGGTCAGCACCGCCTACGTCGCCGTGGCGATTCCCTGGGAAGAGCGCGGCCTGGCAGAGGCCTTCGGCGACGCCTATGCGCGCTACCGGCGCCGCGTCCGGTGGCGGATGCTGCCGTTCGTCTACTGAGGGGCCTCAGTCGTAGGCGACCGAGGGGGCCTCAGTCGGCGACCGAGGACTCCGACTCCGGATCCCAGTCGAGCGGCGGCAGGCCGGTTTCGACGAACACAATCGACTGCTGCGAGGGAATCTCGAACTTTCGCTGGCAGCGCTTGCAAGTCAGCACGTCGTCGACGCGGATCATGTAGCTGCGCAGCTTGGCGTACATGGCGCGATCGCGCTCGTCGGCCCCCGGCGGCAGGCGATCCTTCTTGGTCCGGACGACCCACCGCACCGGGTATTCGTCACGGTGGCGGCATTTGGTACAGGTGAAGGTGCCCGGCTTGGTGTCGGGCTTCTCGACGAAGAAGTCACGTTCGTGGAGAGACATGCCGCCATCATAGCAGTAACCGGGTCGTGCCTCGCCGCCCCGGAACGCCGCCACGACGGCTTCCCGTAAGGTACACTCGACGGGCGATGTTGCGGCGATGTGCCACGGTTGCGCTAAGCGGCCTGCTCGCGGCCGGCGCGGCTGCCCCGGCCCCGGCCATCCCCGCGTCGGTGGACGCGTCTTTCCAGCAAATCAGCGCCGTCGAGCTGCGCCGCTACGTAACGGTGCTGGCCAGCGATCAGCTGTTCGGGCGCGGCGTCGGCCACGCCGGCAACCGGGACGCCGAGCAGTTCATCGTCTCGGCGCTGCGGGCCGCCGGTGTGCCCCCCGCCACACCCGGCTACCTTCAGGACGTTGCCGTCTACCAGCCGCGGCTCGGCACCGGCGGACACGTGCGCTTCACGACCGACCGGGGCGGCAGGCTCGCGGATCTGTCCGTCGGCACCGACTTCTATCCGCTGCCGGCGTCCGCGGACCTCGCGGTCGCCGGGCCTGTCGTGCTCGCGGGATTCGGCCTGTCCGCCCCGTCGCTCGGGCATGACGACTACGCCGCCGTCGATGCGCGCGGCGCCATCGTGCTGGCGCACGATGACCTCCCCGAGGCGCTGCAGCAACGGGCGTCGCTCTCGACCGAGGAGCGCGGCGAGCTGGCGTCCGTCGATCGCAAGCTCGCCGACGCGCGGGCGCACGGCGCCGCCGGGTTGATCCTCATCCGGACGTTCATCACCGACCCCCGCGGGGTCTGGCCCGAGACGACGTCGGTCCGGTCGGCGTCGTACCGGTTGCTGGGAGCGATGCGGGCGGCGCCGGTGGCGGTCGCGGCGCTGTCCGGGCGGGCCGCGGACCCCGTCCGCCGCGCGCTCGAGCGGCATCGGCGGGTCCGGGCGCAGCTCACACCTGGCGTGATCGCCACCCCGATGCTGATGCACAACGTCCTCGCGATGATCGAAGGGCGCGAGATTCCGGGAGAACTGGTCGTGGTCGGCGCGCATCTGGACCACGACGGCATCGACGAGGACGGACGGGTGTACAACGGGGCCGACGACAACGCCTCGGGGACGGCGGCGGTGATCGCGATTGCCGCGGCCTTCGCGCGCGCGGCGGCGCGCGGCCAGCGGCCGGCGCGAACCGTGGTCTTCGCGCTCTGGAACGGCGAGGAGAAGGGCTCGCTCGGCGCCGAGTATTACGTCAGCACCCCGATGCCGGGGCGCCGGGTGGTGGCCAATTTCAATCTCGACATGGTCGGCCGCGAGGAAGAGATCCCGGATCCCGACGACCCGCGGTTCCTGGGCTTCGCCAGAGTGGCGGCCGCCGACAGCACCAACGTCGTCCATCTGCTTGGCTACAGCTACTCCGCCGATCTGGCAGCCATGGTCGAGCGCGCCAACGACACCATCCGGCTGACCATCCGGCAGGACTACGACCGCGGTGCGCAGGGGCTGGTCCGCCGGTCCGACAACTGGCCCTTCCTCGAGCACGACGTGCCCGCGGTGTTCTTCACGACCGGCTTGCACCCTGAGTACCACACGCCGGACGACGATACGGACCGGCTCGACTTCGACAAGCTCGTGCGCATCGCCGGGCTTGCCGGTCGGGCCGCGTGGCTGACGGCCGAAGGGCCGGCGCCGCGCCTGACACACAGGTAAACCGCTTTATGGCTGACGCCCCCCAGACCGACGCTCCCCAGACCCCGGCGCTCCCGTCCGAGCTGCCCGTGGTGCCGCTCCGCGAGGCCGTGGTACTGCC
>JAYTEJ010000478.1:0-1760 GCA_043735365.1 Acidobacteriota bacterium | reverse complement strand
CGAGAGGTTGTTCTGGTAGACGCACGCGTAGCCGTTGTCGCACTGGCCCACCGTCTGGAGCAGATCCATCGACAGTTCCAGCGACGGCAGCAGCGTCTGACGGCCGATCTGCTGCGCGGCAATCTGATCGACCGTCGTGCCGAGATGGTAGTCCGTGCTCTCGGTCCATTTCGCCGTCGCCGCACTCAGGAACGCGGCGTTGGAGGTGGCGTGGGTGCCAGGATAGGCGTTCTTCAACTCCAGATTGCTGATGACCGTGAGCTGGTCGAGGACCGGCGCCAGCGACTGCAGGGCGGGGGAGAGCGCCGTCAGCGCGCCGTCGCCCGCCGGCGTCCAGCGCGGGAGGTCGCATCCCATCGGCATGTAGACGAACCCGAGACGACGAACCGGCTCGGCCGGGGTGCGGGCGAGCGCCGTCATCGACGGGACCATGGCGTCGAGGAGCGGGAGCGCCAGGCCCGCTCCCACCCCCCGCAGGAAGGTGCGACGCGGCAGGGCTTTTCTGGTGATGATCATCGGGACGTCCTCATCTGAAACGGCGGGCTGTTGACGATGCCGAGCACGATCGACGAGATGCGGTACCCCTGAGGCCGGGACCGGCGCACGATTTCCCGAATCGCTGGGGCGTCATAGTACTCGACTCCGCGCCCCGACGCATAAATGAGGAGCTTTTCGGCAAACGTGCCGACGAACAGATCCGGCCGGCGCAGCAGGGCGTCCTCCAGCCCGCGGACGTCGGCGAACCGGCTGCCGTCGGGGAGCCCGCCGGACGCGTCGATCGGCAGGCCGGCCTCCTGGTCGCGGCGGCGTCCGACGGCGTCGAACTTCTCGAGCGACAGGCCGACCGGGTCCATCAGATTGTGGCACGACGAGCAGGCAGGATTGCGCCGGTGCTCGGCCAGTCGCTCGCGCACCGAGAGGCCGCCGTCGACCGTGTTGTCCTTGAGAGCCGGGACGTCCTGCGGGGGCGGCGGGGGAGGGACGCCGAGCAGGTTCTCGAGGATCCACTTGCCGCGCAGGACCGGCGACGTGCGTGTGGCGTAGGAGGTCACCGTCAGGATGCCGCCCTGGCGCAGCAGACCGCCGCGCATGCTGCCCTCGTCCAGCGCCACGCGCCGGAAGCGGCTGCCGTAGACATGCGGCATGCCGTAGTGCCTGGCCAGCCGCTCGTTCACGAACGTGTAGTTCGCGCGCAGGAGGTCGAGCAGGCTGCGATCCTCCCGCAGCACGCTCCCGAAGAAGAGCTCCGTTTCGCGCCGGAAGGCCTGCCGGAGGTTGTCGTCGAAGTCCGGGAACAGCCGCATGTCCGGCGTGATCGCGTCGAGGTTTCGCAGGTGCAGCCACTGGGACGCGAAGTTGGTGACGAGCGCCTCCGACCGCTGGTCCGCCAGCATGCGCCGCACCTGCCGTTCGAGCACGGCCGGGTCACCGAGCGTCCCCGCCTCAGCCGCGTCGATCAGCTCCGCGTCGGGAATCGTGCTCCACAGAAAGAACGAGAGCCGGGAGGCGAGCTCGAGGTCGGTGACTCGATAAGGCGTGCCGGGGGGTAACCCGGCGGGGTCCTGCTCCAGCCGGAACAGAAAGCGCGGGCTGACCAGCACGGCGGCGAGCGCCATCTCGATGCCCGCCTCGAAGCCCCCGTCCACCCGCGCCTTCCGGTAGAGCGCGAACGGGCCCTCCGTGTCCGCATCGGTGACCGGACGCCTGTACGCCCGGCGCATCAGCGTCGTCAGGATCCGCCGTGCATAGCGGTCGTCCGC
>JAYTEJ010000477.1:0-4974 GCA_043735365.1 Acidobacteriota bacterium | reverse complement strand
CGGCTGAAGCGCATCGCCTCGACCTTCACGCTCGACGAGGGGGAGACCAGAACGCTCGCGCTGACGTTGAAGTAGCGGACGGCTCAGCGCGGCGGTTCGTCCGCGCCCCCGGTCAGCACGTCAGGCGTATCCTCGACATCCTCCTCGTCCTCCTCGGGCTCCACGGGCCCCTGCCTTCGCGCGTAGAGGTAGCCGATGGTGAAGATGACGATGATCAGGCCGAACGAGAACCACTTGTTGATGTGGAAGCTCAGGAAGCCCTCGGCGTTGCCGAACTCGACCAGCAGCTTGATCGCCACCCAGGCGATAATCACGAACGCCGCGTCCACCAGCGCCGGATAGCGGCGGACGATGCGCAGCAGCTGGCCGATCACCAGCCGCATCGCGATGATGCCGAGAATGCCGCCGCTGATCACCACCCAGCGCTTCGACGACATCGCCACCGCCACCAGAATCGAATCGACGGCGAAGATCAGATCCGTCAGCTCGACCTTCACCACCGTCGCCCAGAAGGCGGAGAGGCCCAGCCACGGCGTCGCCGGGCGGATGGCGCGGCGATCGCCGCCGTCTTCCGTTCCGAAGAAGTGACGCCAGGTCAGGTAGAGCAGGTAGGCGCCGCCGGCCAGCTTGATCCAGGGGAAGGCAAGCAGCTGGAGCGCCAGCAGGACCGCGAGCGCCCGGAAGATAAAGGCGCCGATGATGCCGTAGCGGAGGGCCTTCCGCTGCTGCTCGCGCGGCAGGCCGAGGACGAGGATCGCCAGCACCAGGGCGTTGTCGGCGCTCAGCAGTCCTTCGAGGACGACCAGCAGGCCGATGGTTATGAAATCTGTGGCGTGGACGTCCATCTGTGCGCGGCTGCCTTGACACGATCCATATCAAGTCCTACATTGGATCAGGGATGGATATGGAAGACACCGATCTTTACTTTATCAGCATGGCGGCGCGGCTGCTGCATATGCACCCCCAGACGCTGCGCAAGTACGAGCGGCTCGGGCTGGTGCGGCCGACGCGGACGATTGGGAGCATGCGCGTCTATTCGCACGACGAGCTGGAGCGGCTCCGGCTCATCAAGCATCTGGTGGACGACGGCGGCATCAATCTCGCCGGGGTGCAGCGGCTGCTGACGATTGCCGAGTCGGTGCAGCGCATCCGGCCGCTGATCAAGCAGGACCATCCCGACGTCCGACGGATCGCCGCCGAAATCAAACGCATCAGCGGAATGGTGGGGCTGTAGGTGGACTTCAAGGATTACTACCAGACGCTGGGTGTCGCCAAGACGGTCTCCGACAAGGAGTTGAAGCAGGCGTATCGCAAGCTGGCGCGCAAGCACCATCCCGACGTCAATCCCGGCGACAAGTCGGCCGAGTCGCGCTTCAAGGAGATCAACGAAGCCTACGAGGTGCTCGGCGATCCCGAGAAGCGCCGCAAGTACGACGAGCTCGGCGCCAACTGGCGGCAGTACGAGCAGGCGCAGCAGCAGGGCCAGGGCTTCCCCGGCGGCTCGCCGTTCGGCGGCGCACCCGGCGGCGGGGCCTGGAACATCAACACCGGCGGCGGCCCCGGCGGCTACCGCACCATGAGCGACGAGGAGATGCACGAGCTCTTCGGCAACGAAGATCCGTTCTCCGATTTCTTCCGCACCTTTTTCGGCGGCGCCGGGCCGCGGGAGAGCGGCCGGTCACGGCAGGGGCGGGCGCCGCGCACCCAGAAGGGGCGCGACATCGAGCACGAGGTCGAGCTCACGCTCGAGGAGGCGTTTCACGGCGCCACCCGCCGGGTCTCGATCAAGCAGGGCGGGCATGCGCGCAGTGTGGACGTGCGCATCCCGGTCGGCGTCAAGGACGGCTCGCGCGTCCGCGCCGCGGGCGAAGGGGAATCGGGCGGCAACGGCGGCGACTCGGGCGACCTCTACCTGCGCGTTCGGCTCAAGCCGCACGCGGTGTTCGAGCGCCAGGGCAGCGACCTCCACGCCAGGGTCGGCGTGCCGGTGACGACCGCGGTGCTCGGCGGCGAGTCGCAGGTGCCGACGATCACCGGGTCGGTGCGCCTGAAGATTCCCGAGACCACCCAGAGCGCCCAGGTCTTCCGCCTCAAGGGCCACGGCATGCCGGCGATTGGCAAGCCGGACGAGCGCGGCGACCTCTACGCTACGGTCGAGATCCAGCTCCCCCGCGCGCTGACCAAGGACCAGCGCGCCCAGTGGGAGCGCCTGCGCGCCGAGGACAAGTAGCCGGGGACCGGCAGCTGGAAACTGGAAACTGGAAACTGGAAGCTCTTTATGAACATCAACAAGTACACCGAGAAGGCCCAGGAAGCGGTTGCCGCGGCGCAGCAGCTCGCCGACCGCGAAGGGCACCCCGAGATCACGCCAGAGCACCTGCTGCTGACGCTGGTCGAGCAGCGCGAGGGGATCGTCCCGGAGATCGTCCGCAAGATGAACGCCGACCCCGCGGCGGTGGCGGCCGCAGTCCGGGCCGAGCTGCAGAAGCTCCCCAGCGCCCGCGGCGGCTCGCAGCCCGGGCTCTCGGCGCGCCTCCGCCAGATCACCGACGCCGCCGAGCAGGAAGCGGAGCGGCTCAAGGACGAGTACGTCAGCACCGAGCATCTTTTCGTCGCCATCGCCTCGGAGGGCGCGAAGTCCCCCTCGGTCCGGCTGCTGCAGCAGCGCGGCATGTCGAAGGACGCCATCCTCCAGGCGATGACCGCGGTGCGCGGCTCGCAGCGGGTCACCACGCAGAACCCCGAGAGCACCTACCAGTCGCTCGAACGCTACGGCCGCGACCTCACCGAGCTCGCGCGCCAGGGCAAGCTCGACCCGGTCATCGGCAGAGACGACGAGATCCGGCGTGTCATCCAGGTGCTCTCGCGCCGTACCAAGAACAACCCGGTCCTCATCGGCGAGCCCGGCGTCGGCAAGACCGCCGTCGTCGAAGGCCTCGCCCAGCGCATCGTCCGGCAGGACGTGCCCGAGGGGCTGAAGAAGAAGAAGATCGTGGCGCTCGACATGGGGGCGCTGATCGCCGGGGCCAAGTACCGCGGCGAGTTCGAGGAGCGGCTGAAGGCAGTGCTCAAGGAAGTCGCGGACGCCGCCGGCCAGGTGATCCTGTTCATCGACGAGCTGCATACCGTCGTCGGCGCCGGCGCCTCGGAAGGATCGATGGACGCCTCGAACATGCTCAAGCCGATGCTCGCCAGGGGCGAGCTCCACACCGTGGGCGCGACCACGCTCGACGAGTACCGGAAGTACATCGAGAAGGACGCGGCGCTCGAGCGCCGTTTCCAGCCGGTGATGATTGGCGAGCCGACCGTAGAAGACTCGATCAGCATCCTGCGCGGGCTGCGCGAGCGCTACGAGATCCATCACGGCGTCAAGTTCAAGGACTCGGCGCTGGTGGCGGCGGCGGTGCTGTCGAACCGCTATATCTCCGATCGCTTCCTCCCCGACAAGGCGATTGACCTGATTGACGAAGCGGCGTCGCG
The DNA here is from genome assembly GCA_043735365.1 of Acidobacteriota bacterium. Classification (GTDB taxonomy): domain Bacteria; phylum Acidobacteriota; class Vicinamibacteria; order Vicinamibacterales; family 2-12-FULL-66-21; genus JALZOC01. The sequence goes on along the minus strand of JAYTEJ010000477.1, from coordinate 1,494 downwards.
GCTGCGGATGGAGATCGACTCGATGCCGGCCGAGCTCGACGAGGTCGAGCGCCGCATCATGCAGCTCGAGATCGAGCGCGAGGCGCTGCGCAAGGAAACCGACAAGGCCTCGGTGGAGCGGCTGCAGAAGCTCGAGAAGGATCTGGCCGACTTCAAGGAGAACAAGGGGCGGCTCATCACCCACTGGAACCAGGAGAAAGAAGCAATCCAGGCGGGGCGGACGGTCAAGCAGGAGCTGGAACAGGTCCGGCTCGACATGCAGCACGCGCAGCAGGCCGGCGACTACGCCAAGGCGTCGGAGCTCCAGTACGGACGCCTGCCGGAGCTCGAGCGCCGGCTCCAGCAGGAAGAGGCGCGGCTCGCCGAGACCCAGAAGTCCGGGCGGATGCTCAAGGAGGAAGTCGACGAGGAGGACATCGCCGAGGTGGTCAGCCGCTGGACCCACATCCCGGTCAGCCGCCTGATGGAGGGGGAAATCCAGAAGCTGCTGCAGATGGAACAGCGACTCCACGCCCGCGTCGTCGGCCAGGACGAAGCGATCGCGGCGGTCGCCAACGCGATGCGACGCGCCCGGGCGGGGCTGCAGGATCCGAATCGGCCGCTCGGCAGCTTCATCTTCCTCGGCCCCACCGGCGTCGGCAAGACCGAGCTGGCGCGCGCGCTCGCCGAGTTCCTGTTCGACGACGACCAGGCAACCATCCGCATCGACATGTCCGAGTATCAGGAGAAGCACACCGTGTCGCGGCTGATCGGCGCCCCTCCGGGCTACGTCGGCTACGAGGAGGCCGGCCAGCTGACCGAGGCGGTGCGGCGGCGTCCCTACAGTGTGGTGCTCTTCGACGAGGTCGAGAAGGCCCATCCCGAGGTGCTCAACGTCCTGCTGCAGCTGCTGGACGACGGCCGGCTGACCGACGGCAAGGGTCGAACGGTGGACTTCAAGAACACCGTGGTGATCATGACCTCCAACGTCGGCAGCCACTACATCGCCGAGCAGGCGCTGCAGCGGGACGCCGGGCCGGCCTCGGCCGAGGGGCGGGCGATGATCGACGAAGGGGTCAGGCGCGAGGTGATGGAGGCGCTGCGGGCCCACTTCCGCCCGGAGTTCCTCAACCGCGTTGACGAGATCATCATCTTCCACGCGCTCAGCCGCGGCGAGATGCGCGCCATCATTGACATCCAGCTGCGCGGGCTGATGAAGCGGCTCGAGGACCGCAAGATCCACGTCGAGCTGACTGACAGCGCCAAGGACGCGCTCATCGCCGAGGGCTACGACCCGACCTACGGGGCGCGGCCGCTGAAGCGGACGATCCAGCGGCGCGTCCTCGATCCGCTTGCCATGCGGGTGCTGCAGGGGGAGTTCCAGGAGGGCGCGGTTGTCCGGATCGACGCCGCCGACGGAGCGCTCGCCTTCACGAAGGCGGAAGAGTTCGCGCAGGATCGCGGATAAGATCAGAAGATGCCGGAAGAAACCCCCAAGCCAGCCAGGCCCCGCCG
>JAYTEJ010000476.1:0-2566 GCA_043735365.1 Acidobacteriota bacterium | reverse complement strand
GCGCACCAGGGTGCCGGTCACGCCGGCGTGGTCGAGATGAATATGGGTCAGCAGCACCTGGCGCACATCGGCGACGGCGATCCCCTTTCCGGCCAGCGCCGCCCGGAGCGTGGCGAGGGTGGTGGAGGGTCCCGGATCGACCAGCGCCACGCCGGCGGGGCCCTGGATGATGGCCGTGGCGATAATCTCCGAAATCCCCAGGAACTGGAGGTCGATATAATCGAGCCCCGCGGCCAGCGTCACCATCCCATTACCTCATCCGCAGCCGGAAAACGGGCCCCGTCGGCCAATCGCCCGGGGCAAGCCTGCTAGAATCATAAGACCGTATGGCTGGAACCGATCGCCGCACCGACGGCGAAGTGCTCGAACGGACCAGGCAGGAAACGAAACAGCCTCCGCTCTACAAGGTGCTGCTGCTCAACGACGACTACACCACCATGGAGTTCGTCATCGAGGTGCTGGAGTCGATCTTCAACAAGCAGCCGGCCGAAGCGTTCCGGATCATGATGGCCGTTCATACCCAGGGGAAGGGGCTCTGCGGCGTCTATCCGCACGAGGTGGCCGAGACGAAGGTCGAGGCGGTGGTGGGGCGGGCCCGGGAGAACGGCTTCCCGCTGCGGGCCGCCATGGAACCCGAATAGGCGCGGCGCGGGTCCAAGAGATATAGGGAAACTCTTCTAACGATGTTCAGCCAGGCTCTGGAGATCGTCCTGACGGTTGCTTATCGGGAGGCAACCTCACGGCGGCATACCCATCTCACGCTCGAGCATCTGCTGTATGCGCTTGCCCACGATCATGACGGCGAGCGCATTCTGGCGGCCTGCGGGGCCGATCTGCCCCGGCTGCGCCGCGACCTGGACAAGTACCTGAAGGAATCGGTCGAACAGTACGGCCGCGGCCAGCAGAAGGAGCCCGAGCAAACGCTGGCGTTCCGCCGCGTCCTGCAGACGGCAGTGCTTCACGTCCAGAGCGCGGGTCGGCAGGAAGTGCAGTCCGGCGACGTGCTCGCCGCGACGCTGCAGCAGAACAAATCGTTTGCCGCGCAGCTGCTGGCGGACCAGGGGATTACCCGGCTCGACGTCCTCGAGTTCATCACCCACGGCATCAGCAAGGTGCCGTCGGCGGGCGCCGGCCCCGCCGACGACAGCGAGGCGCATGAGGCCGAGGCCGGCCAGGGCGAGCGCGGCCCCGCCGCCTCCCGCGATCCCCTTGCCGCCTACGCAATGAACCTTACCGCCCGGGCGAAGGCTGGCGAGCTCGATCCCCTCATCGGACGGCTCGACGAGCTGCAGCGGACGATGGAGATTCTCTGCCGGCGGCGGAAGAACAATCCTGTCTTCGTGGGCGACGCCGGCGTCGGCAAGACCGCGCTTGCCGAAGGGCTCGCGTCGCGGCTGCTCGAAGACGACGTGCCGGATCTGCTCGAAGGAGCGGAGGTATTTTCCCTCGATACCGGCGCGCTGCTGGCCGGCACTCGCTTCCGCGGCGACTTCGAGGAGCGCTTCAAGGCAGTCATCAACGCCCTGGCCAAGCGGCAGATGCCGATCCTCTTCATCGACGAGATCCACTCCACGGTCGGCGCCGGCGCGACCACGGGCGGAACAATGGATCTGGCGACGCTGATCAAGCCGATTCTGACGACCGGACAGCTGCGGGTGGTCGGCTCGACGACGCACGAGGAGTTCAAGCACGTCGAGAAGGACCGGGCGCTGGCGCGGCGGCTGCAGAAGATCACCGTCGACGAGCCGTCCATCCAGGAGACCGTCAGGATCCTCCAGGGGCTGCGCTCCCGCTACGAAGGGCATCACCGCGTCCGTTACACCGACGAGTCGCTGGAAGCGGCTGCCAAGCTCGCGGCGCGCCACCTGCGCGACTACAAGCTGCCCGACAGCGCCATCGACCTGATGGACGAAGCCGGCGCGAAGATGCGCCTGAAGGTGGGCGCGGCGCGAAAGGACGGGACGGCGGCGGCCGACGCGCCGCCCGCCGAAATCGGCCCCGATCACATGGAAGAAGTGGCGGCCCGCATCGCCCGTATTCCGGCGAAACAGGCCTCGTCGTCCGACAAGGACCGCCTCAAAGGGCTCGAGGAATCGCTGGCGCGCGTGGTCTTCGGCCAGCCCGACGCGGTCCGCAGCGTCGCCCGGGCGATCAAGCGGTCGCGCGCCGGGCTCGGGCAGCCGGATCGCCCCGCGGGGTGCTTCCTGTTCACCGGCCCCACCGGCGTCGGCAAGACCGAGCTCGCCAAGCAGCTCGCCATGCACCTCGGCAACGAGTTCATCCGCTACGACATGAGCGAGTACATGGAAAGGCACGCCGTCGCCCGCTTGATTGGCGCGCCGCCGGGCTACGTCGGCTTCGAGCAGGGGGGCCTGCTGGTCGATGGCATCCGCCAGCACCCCTACGCGGTGCTGCTGCTCGACGAAATCGAAAAGGCCCATCCCGACATCTTCAACATCCTGCTGCAGGTGATGGATCACGCCACCCTGACCGACAACAACGGCCGCAAGGCGGACTTCCGCCAGGTGGTGCTGATCATGACGTCCAACGCCGGCTCGCGGGAGCT
>JAYTEJ010000475.1:0-3107 GCA_043735365.1 Acidobacteriota bacterium | reverse complement strand
GAGCGCGGCATCGGGCAGGCGCCCCGCGATCAGCACGTGGCGCCCGATGCCGGCGCGGTTGATTACCGCCTCGAGCCGCGCCCGGAACGGGCCGTCGCCAACGATCACCCAGCGCCAGCGCCCCCCGGCGATGCGCCCCGCCTGATCGCCGAGCGCCGCCAAAGCCGCCGCGAGGACGTGGAAGCCCTTGTTCTCTTCGATCCGGCCGACGCTCAGGAGCACTGCTTCGTCCGCGCCGATTCCCGCCTGGTGCCGGATGCGGATGCCGTCTTTCGGCCCTGCCAGGGCGTCCACGGTGCGCAGATCGAGCGCGTTGGGAATGACCCGGACGCGGGACGCCGGCAGGTGCAGGTGCGACCGCAGCGAGGGCTCCAGCGCGTGGTCGGTCGCGATCACGCAGTCAGCGGCGCGCGCGCACGCGAGCACCGCCCGGCGCAGCGGCCAGTACGCCAGCCGCTTCAGCCGCACCCGCTCGGGCGCGGTGGCGCCGAACTCTTCCAGGCCCTGCGGATTGAGCACCAGCGGCACGCGGCCGCCGGCCCGCCGCAGCGCGAATCCCAGCACGCTGGCGCCGAAGCCGTGGACGATGTCGATCTCGCCTGCCTGCGCCAGCCGCCAGGCCACCCGTCCCGCCCGCTCGCCGAAGAGCGGGTAAGCGGTGACGCGATCGAGAATCGTCGTTCCGCGCCGGCCCGCCAGCGGAAACGATCGATAGGGCACGAAGATCATCCCGACGCCGGAATGGATCCGAACCCCCTCCTGCCCGTCGAGCGGCGGCCGGGTGATGAGGGTGACCCGCACGTCCGCCTCGGCGAGATGACGGACCAGATCGTAGACGCTGCGCTCGAGCCCGCCGGCGCCGTGCAGCGGGAAGACGGCGCGCGAGACCACCGCCACGCGCACGCGGCCGGTCACCGGCGCCCCCGCAGCAGCTCGGCGTAGAGCGCGTCGATCCGCTCGACCACCGCCGGGGCATCGAAGCGCTCGCGGGCGTGAAGGCGCGCCGCGGCGCCTAGCCGCACCCGGAGCGCCTCGTCTTCCTGCAGACGCCGGACGTCGAACGCCAGCTCGCCCGGCGTCGACGACAGCAATCCGGTGCGGCCGTTGACGACGATGTCGGTGGTGCCGCCGGTGTCCATCGCGGCGATCGGGATGCCGAGCGCGCTGGCCTCGATCAGCACCCGGCTCAGCGACTCGGGGCCCCGCGACGGAAAGATCAGCATCGAGGCGTGCGCCATCCAGGCCGTGGCCGCGTCGCGATCGAGCCAGCCGGTGAGCCGGACCTCGCGTCCCGAGCGCGCCGCCGCGGCGGCGATGGCGGGCGCCTCCGGGCCGGTTCCGGCGATGACCAGCGGCCAGTCCAGCCCGGCCTTGTCGGCGACCGGCAGCAGGTGGCTGGTGCCCTTGTTGGCGGCCAGCTTGCCCATGTAGAGCGCATAAGGCCCCGCCATTGGCGCCGCAGAGGCATCGCCGGCGGCCTGCAGCGTCGTCACATCGACGGGGTTGGGAATGATCTCGAGGCGGGAGGCGCCGATCTCGGGCGCCCGGGCGCGAAGGTCGGACGCGATCCGCGCGCTCACCGCGATGATGGCGTCGGCGGCGGCCAGGCCGCGGCGCTTGCGCGCCAGGTTGCGCCGCATGTAGGGAATCATCGGCAGGGCCGCCGGCCAGAGAGCCCCGGCGCGCGGGCGGATGCACTGCGTCATCATCGCCGCGGAGCACCCCGGGCAGAGGGCTGCTTCGTTGCTGGTGTGGATCAGATCCGACCAGTAGCAGACCGGCCAGTAATCGCGCACCGTGCACACGGCCGGTATCGAGGTGCGCCGGGCCGCCGCGATCGAAGGCAGGCAGGTCAGGACGTGCTGACCGTGCACGAGATCGATGTGCTCGCGGGCGATCAGGTCGGCCAGCAGCGCCGCGAGACGCGGGTAGAGCCGCTCGTTCTTGAAGTAGTTGCGGACGTAGGGCAGCGCCGGCACCGGCGATCCTGCTTCCAGGACGGCGAAGCCGTCGTAACTGCGCTCGCGCATCCCCGCGGGCGTGCCGGGCTTCGGCTGGACGATGAGGACGCTGTGGCCCCGCGTTCGCAGGCCCCGCGCCAGCTCGTACGTGCTCCAGCCGCTGCCGCCGCACACTGGCGGAAAGGCGTCGGTGGGAATCAGGATGCGCATTCGGGCATCAGCGCGCCGGCGCCTGGCTCCTGTGCGCGGCGATCCGCGTGATCGCGGCCTCGAGGGCGCGGCAGTGGGCATCCCAGCTGTATTCCCGGGTCGCCCGCGCCCGCGCCGCGGCGCCCAGACGGGTGCGCAGAGACACCTCGGTGAGCCGCTCCAGTGCCGCGGCCAGCGCGCCGGGGTCCGACGGGTCGTAGAGGAGGCCCTCGCGCTCGTCGCCGACGAGCGCCGGAATGCGCCCGACCGATGGCGCGACGACGGGGAGCCCGCTCGACATGTATTCGAAGATTTTCAAGGGCGACCAGTAGAACCCGAGTGACAGCGGCCGATGCCGTTCGATGTCGAACGGCGCGGCGCCGATGTCGCATGCCGCCAGGCATGCGGCCATCCGATCGTGCGGCAGCGCCCCCGTGAAGACCATCCCTTCGAGGCCGCGGGCGGCGTTGCGAACCCGCGGCAGCTCGGGGCCGTCGCCGACGAACACCGCGCCGATGTCGCGGCGGCCGCGATCGCGAAGCCGGCGCACCGCTTCGGCGAGGTGGATGGCGCCGTGCCAGCTGCGGAACGCTCCCGCGAAGACGGCCACCGTGCCGGCCGGCCGCTCGAATGGGGGCACGCCTTCCGCGTCCGGGCGAAAACGCGCGGTGTCGGCCCCCCACTCGAGCGTCACGACCTTCGCGGCGGGCGTGCCCTGCGGCAGAATCTCCGCGCTTGGGGTGACGATCAAATCCGACTGCGCGCAGATCCATTCACGGCGCCGCCGCATCGGTTCGAGCACGAGCGCCCGGTCCAGCAGCCGCTTCGCCGATCCCGGGTGATCGACGACCGGCGCGTTGACCTCGAGGACCGCGGCCGCGTTGACCGCGCGCGCGGCGGCGATGCCTTCGCCGCCGAAGTTGTAGTACCGCTCCATCACGACATCGGGTCGAAGGC
>JAYTEJ010000474.1:0-11295 GCA_043735365.1 Acidobacteriota bacterium | reverse complement strand
TGGCGACGGTGATCAATGCGCTGGCGCTCCAGGACGCCCTCGAGCACGTCGGCGTGACCACCCGGGTGGCGACGGCGATCGAGATGCGCGCCGTCGCTGAGCCGTTCATCCGGCGGCGCGCCGTCCGCCACCTCGAAAAGGGGCGGGTGGTGGTGTTCGCGGCCGGCACCGGCAACCCCTACTTCACTACCGACACCGCGGCGGCGCTGCGGGCGATGGAAATGAAGGCGGACGTCATCCTCAAGGGGACCAAGGTGGACGGCATCTACACCGCCGACCCGATGCTCGATCCGCTGGCGACGAAATTCTCGGAGATCTCCTATCTCAAGGTGCTGGAGCAGCGGCTCAAGGTGATGGACGCCACCGCAATCTCGCTCTGCATGGACAACAAGCTGCCGATCGTCGTCTTCAATCTGCGCACCGCGGGCAACCTGCGGCGGGTGATTGCCGGCGAGCCAGTCGGCACCAAGGTGACGGCGTAAGGCAGGGTACATGGACGTCAGCGATCTCAAGGGACTGTTCGCGGAAGTGAAGAAGCGGATGGAGGCGCAGATCGATCACGTGCGCCGCGAGCTCGGCGGAGTGCGCACCGGCCGGGCGTCGGTGACCATGCTCGACACCGTGCACGTCGAGGCCTACGGGTCGATGATGCCGCTCAACCAGGTGGCCTCGCTGTCGATCCCGGAGCCGACGCTGCTGCTGGCCTCGCCGTTCGATCCGACGCTGATGGGGGCCGTCGAGAAAGCCATCCGCACCTCGAGCCTCGGGCTCAACCCCACCAACGACGGCAAGGTGGTGCGCATCCCGATCCCGTCGCTGACCGAGGAGCGCCGCAAGGAGCTGTCACGGATCGTCCACAAGCACGCCGAGGAAGGTCGCAACGCCGTCCGGCTGGTGCGGCGCGAGGCCAACGACAAGCTCAAGAAGATGCTCAAGGACCACGCCATCTCGGAAGACGACGAGCGGCGCAGCCTCGACGACGTCCAGCGGCTCACCGATCAGCACATCGCCACCATCGACGACCTCCAGAAGAAGAAGGACGCCGAGCTCCTCCAGAAGGGCTGACGCCCGGCGATGTCCTGGTTCTCGCACCTCGAGTGCAGCGCCCCGTGCGGCGCGCCCTGCGGCGACCCGCGCGAGGAGCAGCACCTCTGCGGCTGCGGCGCGCCCCTGCTGGCGCGCTACGATCTGGCGGCGGCCCGGGCCTGGCGCCGCGACTCGCTCGCCGGGCGCGTCGCCTCGATGTGGCGCTACCGTGAGCTGATGCCGATCTTCGACGGCGAAGCGCCGGTCACCCTGGGCGAAGGCTGGACGCCGCTGATCCACGCCGCGCGGCTCGGCGACGAGCTCGATCTCCCCGGCCTGTTCATCAAGGACGAATCGCTCAATCCCACCAACTCGTTCAAGGCCCGCGGACTCTCCGCCGCGGTGACGCGCGCCCGCTATCTCGGGGCGCGCACGCTCGCGGTGCCGTCGGCGGGCAACGCCGCCGACGCCGTCGCCGCCTATGCGGCCGCGGCGGGACTCGAGGCACAGGTCTTCATGCCGCGGGACGTGAAGCCGCTCTTCATCCGCGAGGCCGAGCTCTACGGCGCCGAGGTCACGCTCGTCGACGGCCTGATCACCGACGCCGGGCGCATCGCCGCTGAGCGCGGCGCGCCGCTCGGCTGGTACGACATGTCCACGCTCAAGGAGCCGTACCGCATCGAAGGCAAGAAGACCATGGCCTACGAGCTCGGCGAGCAGCTGGCCTGGACGTTTCCCGACTGGATCATCTATCCCACCGGCGGCGGCACGGGGATGGTCGGGATGTGGAAGGCGTTTGAGGAGATGGAAGCGATCGGCTGGAAGACGCCGGGCACCCGGCCGCGCATGGTCTCGGTCCAGGCCGAACACTGCGCGCCGATCGTGCGGGCGTTCGAGGAGGGGGCGGAACGGTCGGTGTTGTGGAAGAACGCACGCACGGTCGCCGACGGGCTGCGCGTCCCGAAGGCGGTCGGGGACTTCCTGGTGCTCCGCGCCGTCCGGGAGAGCGGCGGCACCGCGCTCGCGGTGTCGGACGCCGACATGCTGCAGGGGATGCGCGAGCTGGGCGCCCGCCAGGGCATCAGCGCCGCGCCGGAAGGCGGGGCGGCCCTCCACGCGGTGCGGCGGCTTCGCGCCGAAGGGCGCATCGAGCGCGACCACACCGTGGTCGTCTTCAACACCGGCGGCGCGCTCAAGTACCTCTGACGCCGGGCTCGATCACGATGACGTCGGTGCCGGCGGCGACGCTTGACGAGCGCGTCCACCTCGCACGCCCTCTCGTCACTTCACCCAGCATGACGCGTGGCGCGCCTCGACCGAGCTGTGGAGCCGGTCGATGGCCTCGGCCGGGAAGCCGTTCGATAGCGATCGAGGCTTCAGGAACCAACTGACGCGGTGCGGTCGGACGAAGGAAAGACCGATCGCCTGAGACGGCACCCGTCTTCGAGGGACCTTTAATTAACGGTTACAGGCTCGCGACGCTGGTCAGCACCAGTGCGACGAGACTCGCTTGCCGGTGGGTATTTGTCTTCTCGAATACCACTTTGAGCCGTTTCCGCAGGGTATCGACGCGCACGCCCAATCGTGTCGCTGCCTCGTCTAGGGTCAATCCCGAAAGAAGGCAGCGAACCAATTGCGCCTCGCTCTCCGTCAGCCTGAAGATCTCACGGATCACCCCCACGTCCGGAACGGCGGAGCAATCAGGGTCACTCACAAACATTGCGGCAACCGCTGGATGCGGCATGAGCGAAACACGTCCTGCCGGAAGCGGCGCAATCACTACCGACAGTGGTCGGCGTCCAGACGGCCGCGGGATCGAAAATCCTTCGCTCCGGGAATCGCGTGTGATCCCTTGCCGGGTGCAGATCGCCGCGTCTAGCGCACTGCGAAGTCTGTTGGTGTGTGCTACGGTCGACGCTCTCAGTTCACCATGGGCGAGCGCGAGTCCATCCCGAGCGCGCAGGACGTCGTCTGCGGCGCGGTTGGTCGACAGCACCGTGCCGCTTGCCGATATCAGGATCACCCCATGCCGCAGTCGGTCGAGCACTGCCGATACGTGCGCAGCCATCAGTTCCGCCCCCGCGAGTCGCCGGTGCACATCGACCGCACGTTGGAGGTGGGGCATTAAACCGCGCAACAAGTCTGCATCGCCGCTGGCGAACCGCCGACCGCGGTCGCTGCGATTGATCGACACATTCGTGAAGCCATTCGGCGAGGTTTCAACGATGCCGACGAGACATTGGCCAATGTCGTAACGGCGTCCGAACTCGTTATAGAACGCCGTGCGCCTGAACTGTCCGGGAGCGATGACGGCGTCCCCAATCATCACGTAACCAGGTTTCATGTCCGTTGGGTCGGCAGCGTTCTTCCAGGCATCCTGCTGGCACCAATGGAGCTGGTATTCGCCAACGGCAGCGGGATCGGTTCGCGTAAAGACCGACACATTGGAGTGTCCGGTCTCCAAGTTGTGAGAAATGAGGTTGCCGCCGCAGCCGTGCAGCGCGTCACAGAGCTGCGCCAGAAAGCGCTCCCAGCCCTCAGTGCTACCGGGCGCCGCCAACAGGTCCTGCACCAACGACAATTGAAGGTCGCGACGATCCATATCGGTGCGTCCGCGAACGTGACTGAATCAGTGAAATCGGATGTCGGCGGGCTGCAGCTTACATTGGCCGATCGATGTTTTCAAGGCTGAGTTACGCCAGCAGTGGCCGTACCGCTGTTGGGCGTTGGGGATCGGCGGGGCACTCGCAGTTCATTCGCCAAGAGCTGCAACTCCAGCCGCTCGCGCGGCCCGTTGTTCTCCCGGCATCCGCCGCAATCAATGTGGATCAGTTCGACGAGATCGAGCACCGCTTCGTGCGTATCATCGCCGTCGTCTCGAGAGACCCCCCATATGGGGGTAGGTACCCCTTCCGAAACCGGATACGTTGCGCGATAAGTTGCACCGACTACGACGTTCGACGCCTGCGCGAGCTCACTCCGACGCAGGCAGCCAGAGGAGCGACCAGCATGTACAAGTACCGAGTTTTCACCATTGCTTTCGTGCTCTATCTCATGGCCACGGGAGCATTTGCCCAGGGGAACGGCTCGCTGAAGGTAACGTCTTATCCCACCGGCGCCACGGTCGCGATCGACGGTGTCAGTACCGGAAAGGTCACGCCGATGTCGGAGAGCGTTCCGGTCGGGGAGCACACCGTGACCGTGACGGTGCCGAATTCGGGATGGAATCCCGACACCCGCACGGTGACGGTTGTTTCAGGCAACAACGATTTGAGTGTCACGTTGCTCCCGACGCTGACGGTCGGTCCCCAGGGGCCCGCCGGCCCCTCGGGATCGGCAGGCCCCGCCGGTCCTCAGGGCCCGGTTGGAGCGACCGGCCCGCAAGGCGTCGCAGGGGCCGATGGTGCTCCGGGACCTCAAGGTTCCGCGGGCGCCACGGGCCCTGCCGGTGCGCCTGGTGTCGCAGGACCCGCGGGACCCGCCGGACCTCAGGGGCCCGTTGGTGCGGTCGGCCCGGCGGGGGCGACAGGTCCGGAGGGGCCCGCGGGTCCACCGGGGCAGGTCGATCTCGTTGCCCTTGATTCGCGCTACGCCGCGCTCGCGCACGGTCACGATGTGACACAGGTCGCGAACGCTGCGACCCTGTCCGCCAACAGCTTTACCGGAAACCAGGCCGTCGCGGGCACGCTGAGCGTCACCGGGCAGATGTCAGGAACGACGGCCTCGTTCCTGGGCTCGACGAATCTGAATCTCTTCTCCGTTAACCAGAGCGGCCTGGGCGGTGCGGTGGCTGGCCGCGCCGACGCTGGTATCGGGATCAGCGGGACCGGAGTCTACGGCGTGCAGGGCATCAGCGCCGCATCCGGTGGCGCCGGGGTCTACGGCTGGGCGCCCCTGACCACCGGATTGACCAAAGCCATTTATGGCCAGGCCAGCAGTCCCAATGGGATTGCCGGCGCGTTCGAAAACGTGGCGGGCGGAAAGCTGCTGAGTGGAACGGTTGGTGGCATCGAGAAGTTCCGCGTCGATGGCACGGGAGCCGTGTATGCCAGCGCTTATCGCGACCTGGCGGGCAATCCCATCGCGACTGGGTCAGGAGACATCACAGGAGTGCTTGCAGGTGCGGGACTGACGGGAGGCGGCCTGTCAGGGGACGTAAGCCTCGGCCTGGATACGGCCTTCACAGACGCACGCTATGCCGCGCTCGCGCACGGGCACGATGTCAGTTCGGTCACCAATGCGGCAACGCTCGGCGGCAACAGTTTTACCGGTAGCCAGGCCGTCGCGGGGAACATCACGGTCACAGGTCTGCTGTCGTCGGCGTCCGGTCTGTTTTCCACGAGCACGACGGCTCCGGCGGTCACCGTTTTTCAGAACGGGAACGGACAGGGGTTAAGGGCTGTCACGTCGAGCACGTTGAACAATGCGGCACTTCTGGGTGAGGCGTCGTCGGGCACGGGCAATACCGACGGCGTCCGCGGCCGCACATCAAGCAGCAACGGCAATGGCGCCTGGGGAGAAAACACGGCCCCCGTCGCTGGAGTCGGAGTGAGGGGCAACGCCACAGGCAGTGGGGGCACCGGTGTTCTGGCAGTGTCCAGCAATTCGAGCGGCGGAGGGGCGGGTCTCTGGGCGATAGGCCTGAGTCCCACCGGCTCCGCTGCGGTGTTCGACAATGGCGCCGGAGGCCTGCTGTTGCTGGGCAGCGTGAACGGCGCGCATAAGTTCAAGGTGGATGGAACCGGCAACGTCTTCGCCAATGCCTTCAACGTTGGCGGCGCCGATTTTGCTGAGTCCATGGCCGTCACGGACCCAAGGGAAGCCTACGAGCCGGGTGATGCGATGGTCATCGACAGTGCCCTCCGGCGGACCGTGACCCGCTCTGCGTCGGCCTACTCGACGATGGTCGCGGGCATTTACTCGACCAAACCCGGGGTCGTCGCCAATCCGTACGGCATTGCCGACCCACGACTCGCCGCGGAGATCCCGTTGGCCGTGATGGGCATCGTGCCGTGCAAGGTCACGGCAGAGAACGGTGCGGTCTTACCGGGCGATTTACTGGTCACGTCCTCGGTGCCTGGTTACGCGATGAAGGGCACGGACCGGACTCGGATGCTCGGAGCGGTCGTTGGGAAGGCGCTCGAACCTCTTCGAGAAGGGACGGGGACGATCCTGGTCCTCGTGACGCTGCAGTAGATTCATGCGGGCGTGTCGGAGACCAGCCGGCGCGCCCGCGCTGCACCCTCCACTGGATCAGCGCTCGTGGTAACAGCGCACCCGCGCCGCCGATCAGCGCTCGAAGCGGTGATCGCAGCTCGGGCAGTTGGCCGCCGCTTCCCGAGTCCAGCAGACGTGAGTCAGCGTCACCGAGCCATTCCGTTCGAATCGCTCGTACGTCGAGCTGCCCCCGTTGCGCGACTGGCTCACGAGTTGCCCCCAGCTGTTCGGATCCTCCGACATAGGTGTCGTTCATCTTCGCGCCGGACCCAAGCGCGGATACGGGTGGATAGCCGCGCGGCTGCTGACGGCGTCGGAGGGGGCGAACTCGTGCCGGAGATGGGGTTCCGTCTGCACCTGGCGGGCAGGTGCGTCCGGGATCACCGAGGGACAAGCCGAAGGCTTGCACCCCTGTTGCCCCCCGAGAGATGACAAGAGGCGCCACGGTGGCGCCTCTACTCTTGCAAACGAATTGATTGTAAGGGGCTTATGTGGTGGACGCGGGGAGGATCGAACTCCCGACCTCTGCATTGCGAACGCAGCGCTCTCCCAGCTGAGCTACGCGCCCCTGCTCTGTGGTGTTCATGCTGCCGACAGCCGCCGAACGGCCACCGAGCACGAGAGGGAATTCTAGCACGACTGAACCCGGAGCCTCGAACCCGAAACCTGAACCCGGAACCTGAACCCGGAACCCCCATTACTCTCCCCCCTGTTCATAGCGTGACGTTCCGGTAATAATGCGTGCCATCCCTGCACTCGCGCCCCCACGGGACGGGCCGGATTCGCGACTTTCCCGCCCGGAAGCCCGGCGTTCGTGGTGCGCGGGTTGCAGGACCATGACGCGCGCCTGATGTCCGACACACCAGATTTCACCTCCGCATCGCTGACCTCCTCCGGCTACGGAGACGGCCTCGGCCGACGGACGATCGACTTCGATCGGGAGACCGGCGGCATCCTCGAGCGGCTGCTCCTGCGGCCCGAGCTGCGGGTCTTCGAACAGGCCATCGCCGAGCGCATCGACCAGGCGGCGGGCTTCGGGGACGAACGGTTCGCGCGACCCTTCGGGATCGACCAGGACCCCGAGAGCGGCGCCGTGGTAGTGGTGTCCGAGCACCTCCAGGGGAGCCGGCTGTCCGACCTCCTCGACGGCCTCTCCGAGGCCTCCGCCGAGACCCAAGCCGCCCCGGGTCTCGACGCCGCCCTCGGGTTCCTGCTGGAGGTGCTGCCCGCGCTGGCGTCGCTGCATGCCGCCGCCGGCTTCGCCCACGGCGCGGTCGGCGCCGGGCGGACGGTGATTACCCCGGGCGGCCAGGTGGTGTTGCTCGACTGGGTCTACGGCCACGTCCTCGCCCGCCTCGGCTGGAGCCGCGCGCGCCTGTGGCGGGAGCTCGGCATCGCGGCGCCGAGCGCAGGCGGCTCCGGTCCTGTCGACGCCGCCGGTGATATCGCTCAGGCGGCCCTGACCGCCGTCCAACTGGTGACCGGACGACCGCTGCCGCTCGAGGAGGGCGACCAGGCGGAGGGGCTGGCCGCGTCCCTCCCGGAGATTGTGGAGATCGCCCAGATCCGCGGCAGCGAGGCGTTCGCCGCCGGCATCGAGCGTTTTCTCCATCGTGCCCTCCTGCTGCCCGGCAGCACGCCGTTCACCGGCGCCGAGGAGGCCGCGGACGCGGGTCGCCGGATCGCGGAGGAGATCGGCGATTCGGCATGCCGCGCCGCCCTGGCCGCCTTCGCCGCCGACAGCGATCGCGCCCGCGAGCAGCCGCCGCTGCCGGCCCTCGAGGACGACCTCTCAGACGTCGTCCCCTTCGAGGTCATCTACCCGGTCGAGGAACCAGTCGAGGAGCCGATCGAGGAGCCGGAGGTCGATGCCGGAACCGTGGAGGCTGCCAGGGCCGCTAGCGCGTCGCTGGAGTTCGAAATCCCCCTGGACGACGTCGACGCTGATGCCGTCACCGGCACCCCGGCGGCGCCGGCCGCCAACGCACCAGGTCAAGTGGTCTTCGACCTGACGGCACCGCCACCCGAATTTCCCGCCCCGGCGCCGCGCCTGGCAATCGACGACCAGGCACCGCTCGGCTTCCGTATGTTGAGCGAGCCTGAGGCGGTTGACGTTGCTCCGGCGCAGCCCGAGCCGGTAGACGGCGACGCGATCGCGGTCGCACCCGCGCCGTCCGAGCCCGCCGTCAACGCGATGCCGGTGGTCGAGCCTCTCGCTTCCGAACTTGTCCCAGGGGCTGACCCGGTCGCGGCCGCCTCTCAGCCTGTCGACTCGACCAGCGAGCCGCCCGCCGGAGCGGGCGTGCCACGGGCGCGGCGCAACCGCCGCAAGGCCGCTCGCGACCGTGGCGCCGCACCCGCGGCGTCGAGTTCCACACCGCCCATCTCGTCGCCCCCGCGCGAAGTGCAGCCGCCCGCGCCGCCGGCGTTCAGTCCGGCTCCGCCGCAGGCTGCCTGGCAGACGGAGGCGCCGGCCGCGATGCCGTACTATCCACCGGTCAGCGATCCTCGCGAGCCGACCCGGCTGTCCTGGTCGCCGCCTCTGGAGCCGCTCGCCCCGGCGGCTGGCGTGCCGTCGCAGCCGGCCCCGGCGGCGGCGCCGGTCCGGATCAAGCCCGAGAAGCCCGCCGGCTACGCTCCTGCGCCCCGCGTCCGGGACGCGGAGCCTTCGGAGGATGTGACGGGCGTCCCCTCTGTCCATCGCGGATTCGCTCCCCTGCCCTCGCCGCGATGGAAGATCGGCGCCGCGGCCGCGGCGGTCGCCGCGGTGGTGATCGCCGGGATGCTGGCGCGCCAGTATTTGTCGGGCGAGAAGCAGGTCGAGCCGGCAGCCGCGGCCACCGCGACGCCGGCGGCGCCGCCGCAGCCCTCGCTCGCCGAGGGCGGGGCGCTTGCGCTCGACACCAAGCCGGCCGGTGCCAAGGTCCTGCTCGACGGCGTGCCCGCTGGTGAAACGCCGCTCACACTCGAGAACGTGCCCGCCGGACGGCACACCGTGACGTTCGTCACGGCGACGGGCTCGGTCAAGCGAAACATCCGCGTCGAGGCCGGCAAAACAGCGTCGGTCGACGTCGCGGTGTTCTCGGGATGGGTGGCGGTCTTCGCCCCCGTGGTCATGGACATCGCCGAGAACGGCAAGTCGATCGGGACGACCGAGCAGGGACGCCTGATGCTGCCCCCGGGGCGCCATCAACTGACCTTTACCAATCGCGACCTCGGCTACTCCAGCAGCCAGGCCGTGGACATCGAGCCCGGCGAAGAGCGCTCCGTCAACCTGCAGCCCACCGGGACGCTGAATCTGAACGCGCTGCCCTGGGCGGAAGTGTGGATCGACGGCAAAAAAGTCGGCGATACCCCGATCGCCGGGCTGCGTCTGCCGCTCGGCATTCACGACATCGTGTTCCGGCACCCGCAGCTTGGCGAACGAACCCAGACGACGACCGTGCGTGCCGACACCGCATCGGCAGCGGCCGTCGATTTCACCAAAACTCCATAAGCGTCGTTCCCCGGCTGGGGATTGCAGAATCGTGATCCTGCGGACAACTTTGCAACACGATCGACTGTGCGTCAGTCTCTCGATCGGTTTCATGCCGCACGATTGTGCACGGGATTTCACGTAGGGCAGACGACCTCCGCAGTGGCATCCCCCTTGCGCTAATGGAAGCACCAATCAACTGGAAGGGTGCTTTATGTGGAGCTGGATCAGCTGTTACGTCACCGGTCACGATTACAGTGTTTCGTGCGACGGGGGGGCCATGTTTCTGCGCTGCGTTTCTTGCGGACGCCGATCGCAGGGGTGGCTGGTGCACGGCGCCGAGGCGGCGGGCCACCATGCGCACCGCGCCGGCGGCTAGGGCAGGCGCCTCCCGCGCGCCGGTTGACACCCCGCGACACGGCTGACGACAATATACGGGATGGCGGTCCCGCGGATATCACCTGAAGACCTCGCGCGCCGGCTCGAGGGCGCGGCCGTCGATGCCCCGCTGATCGTCGACGTCAGGCTCAAGTATCCCTACGAGCACAGCACCATGACCCTCCCCGGGGCTCTCCGGCTGCTGCCGGGAGAGACCGCCCATCGGGAGTGGCCCCGCGACCGCGACATCGTCCTCTACGACTCGGACCCCGACGACATCGTTGCCGAGCGCGCGGCGCTCGACCTGCAGCGCCTGGGCTGCCGCGTCCTGGTGCTCCGGGGAGGCATCGCCGCATGGGCGGGCGCCCGGCTGCCGACCAGCCCGAAGACAGCGCCGCAGCTCGCGTCGCCGATGGGCGTGCCAGCCAAGGCGTGAGGTAACGTGCTGCCCGCCGCGCTCGACACCCTCTCCGATTTGCTGGAAATCCGCGGCGCCGGTCCGGACGCCGGCGCCCTCCGAACCGCGGCGGCGGCGATCCGCCAGCTGCAGCCCGCCGAGGCCGCGGCGTTCGTCCGCCGCGCCCGAGCCGGGCCGATGGACGGGGCGCCCCTCATCAGCCCGGCGGCACAGCCGCACCTGCAGTCGATTCTGGCGGGCGGCGCCGCGGCCGCCATCGACGCGGCTGGTGCCGGCATCCCGCAGCTGCTGCGTCGCCTCCTCGACCTCGGGATCGTCTCCACGCGCGAAGCCGCGGCGCTCGTGCGCCAGCAGGGCGTCGCGACGCTTTCCGATCTGCAGGCCGCCCTGGAGGACGGACGGGTGACCCAGTTCGGCGTGCCGGACTTCGAGCGCCGTCTCCGCGCCGGAGCCGTCGCCCTGGCGCAGGAGCTTCGTCCCGTTCCGCTGGGGCGTGCCGCCGACCTGCTCGAGGAGGTCGCCGCGGCGCTGGCGCGCTGCTGTCCCGCGGTCGACCTGGTCACGCCGGCGGGCGGCGTCCGCCGGTTCGAATCGCTGGTCGACGGGCTGGTGCTCGTGGGCCGGGCGCCGGATCCGGCTGCCGCCGTCGAGGCGCTCACGATGGCCGCGGAGATAGACGATGTGCTGCACCGCACCGGGCGGCGGGCGATCCTGCTGGTGAAGCAGACGGAAGTCGACATCCGGATCGCGGCGCCGGACGACTACGGCACGGTGCTGTTCA
>JAYTEJ010000473.1:0-10642 GCA_043735365.1 Acidobacteriota bacterium | reverse complement strand
CGTCCATGCGCCCTTCTGCATCGCGGGGATCACCTTGTTCGTGGCGATGCGCGCCACGCCCAGGACGCCCCATCGCACCTTGTCGAGCTGGAGGTTCGTAACCACAGAGGAGTACCTTTCGGGAAAGGCGGGGCGACCGGCCGCCGTCCGTTCTCATTCGTCTTTCGACGAGCGCCATAAGCGCGCGTTATAACGCTTGCCGTCCGCACCCGGGCTGCTTTTGTGCCGAAAAGCCCCCGGGCGTGGCCAGATTATGGTGCGAACGCCGAGGATTTCAATCAAATCCCGTTGACGCCTCTCAGGCCGGCCAGCTATACTTCGCGGCAATCGTGGTGAGCAGCCAGACGCGGACCATCTGCCGAAAGCGAGTCAAACGACTCGAGGCGGTGGTGTGTGTGCGCCGAACGTAGCAGGAACTACAGGACGACTCACCGCCACCCGTCGGCCCTCAGCAGGGCGGCGGGTTTTTTTTTGAGATTCACACGGGCGGGGCATCATGCAGGCGAAGCGTATCGATGTGGGGATCCTCGGCGCCACCGGGATGGTGGGGCAGCAGTTCATCAAGCAGCTGACGGGACACCCCTGGTTCAATCCGGTCTGGCTCGGCGCAAGCGAGCGCTCCGAGGGGAAGCCGTACGCCGAAGCCGCCACGTGGCGGCTGTCGTCGCAGATGCCCGACGCGCTGCGCGGCGTGCGCGTGCACGCCTGCACGCCCGGGCATGCCCCCCTGCTGATGTTCTCGGCCCTCGACGCGGCGGCGGCGACGGACATCGAGCCGGCATTCGCCAGGGCCGGGCACATCGTGATCAGCAACGCGCGAAGCTACCGGATGGATCCGCTGGTGCCGCTCCTCATCCCTGAAGTCAACGCCGATCACCTCGCGCTGCTGCCCGCGCAGCGCCGCGAACGCGGCTGGCGCGGCGCCATCATCACCAATCCGAACTGCTCGACGGTGGTCCTGTCGATGGCGCTCGCGCCGCTGCGCCAGTTCGGCCTCCGGGCGGTGATGGTCACGACCATGCAGGCGGTGTCGGGGGCCGGGTACCCGGGGGTGCCGTCGCTCGACATCATGGGCAACGTCGTTCCGGCAATCTCCGGTGAAGAAGAGAAGATGGAGAGCGAGACGCAGAAGATTCTCGGGACGCTGCAGGGCCAGGGCGTGACCCCGCACCCGGTCGTCGTCAGCGCGCAGACCACGCGCGTCGCGGTGATCGACGGACATACCGAGAGCGTCTCGGTCAGCCTTGACTCGAAGCCGTCGGTCGAGCAGGTGATTGAGGCGATGCGGTCGTTCCGCGGCCGGCCCCAGGAGCTCGGGCTGCCCCTTGCGCCGCCGGCGCCGGTCGTCTGGCTGGAGGCCGCCGATCGGCCGCAGCCGCGGCTGGATGCCGAACGCGACGGCGGCATGACGGTCACGGTCGGCCGCGTGCGGCGCTGTCCCGTGCTCGACATCAAGTTCATCGCGCTCGGCCACAACACCATCCGCGGCGCCGCGGGCGCGGCCGTGCTCAATGCGGAGCTCCTGCAGGCTGAAGGCCTGCTCCAGGGCGACTGACCATGGCGCTGATCGGTCCGATCGTCATGAAATTCGGCGGCACGTCCGTCGCCGACGCAGAGGCCATCGCGCGGGTCGTCGGGATCGTCAAGGGCGCCCGCGAGAGCTCGGGGCTGCCGCCCGTGGTCATCGTGTCGGCGATGAGCGGCGTGACGGATCGTCTGCTCGAGCTCACCCAGGCGGCGGAGCGGCGTCGCGATGCGCACGTGCTCAACGGCGTCGCGGATCTCTCCAGGCGCCACTTCGAGGCGGTCGAACGGCTGCTGCCGCCGGAATTCGCCAGCGGTGTCCTGGCCGAAATCGCGGCGCAGCTCGATGATCTCCGCGCGCTGCTGAAGGCCACGGGCATCCTGCGCGCGGCGTCGCCGAGCGCACACGACGCGATCGTCTGCACGGGCGAATTGATGAACAGCCGCATCCTCGCGGCCGCGCTCGAGCACGCCGGCGTCGCCACCGCCTGGGTCGACGCCCGCCGCGCTATCGTCACCGATGCCGCCCATACCGCCGCCGCGCCGCTCAGCGAGGAGACGCGCGAAGCGGTGGCGCGCGAAATCGTCCCCCGAGTGGCCGAGGGCCGCGTCCCGGTGCTCGGCGGCTTCGTTGGCGCCACCGTCCAGGGGGTGACGACGACGCTCGGCCGCGGCGGCTCGGATTACTCCGCCGCCATCGTCGGCGCCGCGCTCGACGCCCGGGAGATTCAGATCTGGACCGACGTCGACGGCATGCTGACCGCGGATCCGCGGATCGTCGCCAACCCCCACGTCGTCCCCCATCTGTCGTTCGGCGAAGCCTCGGAGCTGGCCTACTTCGGCGCCAAGGTGCTGCACCCGAGCACCATCCTGCCGGCGGTGGCCAAGGACATCCCGGTCCGCATCCTCAACAGCCGCCGCGCCGAAGGCAGCGGCACCACCATCACCGCCGATCCGCCGCCGGCCGACCGGCCGCTGGCCGCGGTCGCGTGCAAGCGGCGGGTGACGATGGTCGAGATCACCTCGACGCGTATGTTGATGGCGCACGGCTTCCTGCGTCGGGTCTTCGAGGTCTTCGAGCGGTTCCGCACCGCGGTCGATGTCGTCACGACGTCGGAGGTCAGCGTCTCGGTGACGGTGGACGACGACCGCGGGCTCGACCAGATCGTCGCCGCCCTCGGCGAGTTCGCCGAGGTCCGGGTCGAGGCCGATCTGGCGATTCTCTGCGCCGTCGGCGACAATCTCAGGAACGATCCGCGGATTGCCGCCCGGGTGATCGGCGCACTGGAGCGGTTCCGGGTCCGGATGGTGTCGCAGGCCGCCTCGCGCCGCAACGTCACCATCGTCCTCAGCGACGCCGACCTGGCCGCGGCGATGGGCCAGCTCCACGAAGAGTTCTTTCAGGAGGCCGGAGTCCGGAGGAGCTCCTGACACGCATGCGACTGTTACTGCTCGGGTATGGCCGGATGGGCCGGATCGTCGACGAGCTCAGCCGCGACTATGGCATGGAGGTCGTGGCGCGCGTCGATCCCGCGCTCGGCAGCGCGCCGGACGCCTGGCCGGCGGCGGATGTCGCCATCGACTTCTCCATCGCCAGCGCTGTGCCCGGCAACGTCCGCCGCCTTGCCGCGCAGAAGACCAGCGTCGTCATCGGCACCACCGGCTGGTCCGAGGGCGAAGCGGAGGTGCGGCGCGTGGCGGAAGAGGGCGGCATCGGCGTGGTGGCGGCGGCGAACTTCGCGCTCGGAGTGAACCTGTTCCTGGCGCTGGCGGAGCGGGCTGCGGAGCTGATGGCGCCGAACGGCGAGTTCGGCGCCTGGATCCACGAGGCGCACCATGCCGCCAAGCGCGACGCGCCGTCCGGGACGGCGCTGACCCTCGAGGCTGCGGTGCGCGGACGGGGATTCGCGAGGCCGATCGATGTATCGTCAACCCGCGCCGGTTCGATCCCGGGCACCCATACCCTGGGCTTCGACGCGGCGTCCGAGACGATCACGCTGACCCATACCGCCCGCGATCGCTCCGGCTTCGCGCGCGGCGCGCTGCAGGCGGCGAAATGGGTGCACGGACGGGCGGGATGGTTCACTATGAGGGACGTCCTCGGACTGTAGCGGCCGATCCGTCCGGCGGGTTGGCGCGCGGGTGTCGAGTCTGGTTGCGGCGCGGGAGACTGTCATGAGAGACCGGTTTACGGGATGCGGGACGGCGCTGGTCACCCCGTTCACGGCGGGCGGGGGGCTCGACGAGGCGGGAGTGCGGCGGCTGGCACGGCGTCAGATCGACGCCGGCATTCACTTCCTCGTCCCCTGCGGGACGACGGGAGAGACGCCGACGCTCAGCGCCGCGGAGCGGCGGCGCGTCGTCGAGATCGTCGTCGACGAGGCGCGGGGGCAGGTGCCGGTCCTCGCCGGCGCCGGCGGCTACGATACCCGGGAGGTCAGCGAGGCCGCCGTCGAGATGGCGCGCGCCGGCGCCGACGGCATCCTCTCGGTCGCGCCGTACTACAACAAGCCGACGCAGGAAGGGCTCTTCCAGCACTACCAGGCGATCTCGCGGGCGGTGCCGCTGCCGATCATCCTCTACAACGTGCCCGGGCGCACCGGCTGCAATATCGAGGTCGCCACGGTCGCGCGGCTCGCCGCGATTCCCAACATCGTCGGCGTCAAGGAGGCGAGCGGCAACGTCACCCAGATGTGCGAGCTGCGCCACGCCCTTCCGGAGGCCTTCCTGGTGCTGTCGGGAGACGACGCGCTGACGCTGCCGGTGATGTCGATCGGCGGGCGTGGCATCGTCTCGGTGGCGTCGAACGAGATCCCGGCGGAGATGGCGCGGATGGTGGAGCTCGCCGAGGCCGGGGATTTCGCCGGCGCGCGGGCGCTGCATCACCGGCTGCTGCCGCTGATGCAGGTCAACTTCGTCGAATCCAGCCCGATTCCGGTCAAGGCGGCGATGGCGATGATGGGCCTGCTCGACGAGGTCTATCGCCTGCCGATGGTACCGCCCGCGGCCGCCTCGCGCGAGCGCATCGGCCGGGTGCTGCGGGACCTCGGCCTGACGGTGGGCGCCGCGGCGGCGCGCGCCTGACGGCCGGCCTCGACCGTCACCCTCTGTCAGCTGGACGTTCATGAACAGTCTCGAAGACGACGTCACCTCGCTGGTTGCCGCGGGCGCGGCTGCGGATCGCGGCCAGGCCCGCGAGGTGTTTGCGCGGCTGCGCGCGGCGCTCTCGAGCGGCCAGGCGCGCGCGGCGGAGCCGGATGCGGCGGCGCCGTCCGGCTGGCGCGTCAACGCCTGGGTAAAGCAGGGCATCCTGCTGGGCTTCCGCTTTGGCGAGGTCGTGGATGCCTCCGCCGATCACGGCAAGTGGCCGTTCGCCGACAAGGACACCCTGCCGCTGCGGCGGCTGGAGCCTGGCGGCGGCGTCCGCGTCGTTCCGGGCGGATCGTCGGTGCGCGACGGCGCGTTCCTGGGCCGGGGCGTGATCTGCATGCCGCCGATGTACATCAACATTGGCGCCTACGTCGGCGATGAAACGCTGATCGATTCCCACGCCCTCGTGGGGTCGTGCGCCCAGATCGGCCGGCGGGTCCACATCAGCGCCGCCGCGCAGATCGGCGGCGTGCTCGAGCCGGTCGGGGCGCTGCCGGTGATCATCGAGGACGAAGTGCTGGTCGGCGGCAACTGCGGCGTCTACGAAGGGGCGGTCATCAAGCGCCGGGCGGTGCTGGCGTCGGGGACGATCCTGACCGGATCGACTCCGATCTACGATGTGCCAAACGCCCGCATCATCCGCCCGTCGGACGGCCCGCTGGTGGTGCCCGAGGGAGCGGTGGTCGTGCCCGGCACGCGCCCCTTCACGACCGGCGCCGGACGCGACTGGGGGCTGTCGGTCGCCACGCCGATCATCGTCAAGTATCGCGACGACAAGACCGACGCCCGGTCCGCGCTCGAAGATTCGCTGCGGTAGTCCACCCCGCGCGTCCCGGAGGCATTCCGAACCAGCCATGACATCGCCGTTCGATCCGGTGGCCTTTGCCCGTGCGCTCGTCGACATCGACTCCACCACCGGGCGGGAGGCGGAGGCGGGCGCCTGGCTGGCGCAGGCGCTGCGCGGGCTGGGCTACTCGGTGGTCGAGCAGCCGATTGCGCGCGGTTGTTCGAACATCATCGCCACCCTCGACCCGCCGGCGGTGGTGCTGTCGACGCATTACGACTGCGTGCCCCCGTTCTTTCCGAGCCGGATCGAGAACGGCCGGCTCTACGGCCGCGGGTCGTGCGACGCGAAAGGCATCCTGGCGGCCCAGGTGGCCGCGGTGGAGCGGATGCGGGCCACTGGCGAGCGGCGCGTCGGGCTGCTGTTCGTGGTCGGTGAAGAGCGCGGCAGCGACGGCGCCGCGGCGGCGAATGCGGTGGCGCCGGGGTCCCGCTTCCTTATCAATGGCGAGCCGACCGACAGCCGGCTGGGGATCGCCACGCGCGGCGTGCTGCGCGTGCGGCTTCGCGCCGCGGGCAGGGCGGCGCATTCCGCCCACCCGGAGCGCGGCGAGTCGGCCATCGACAAGCTCATCGACGCGCTGGTGCTGCTGCGCACCCTGCCGATGCCGTGCGACGAGCTGCTGGGGACGACTTATTACACGGTCGGCCTGATCGAGGGAGGGGTGGCGCCCAACGTCATCTCGCCGGCCGCCTCGGCTGAGCTGAACTTCCGGATCGTCGGGCCTGCCGAAGCCGTCCTCGACGCGATCCGGCCGCTGGACCCCCTGGTGGCGTCTGAAGAGGTATTGCGGGTGCCGGCGGTGCGGCTGCGGACGATGCCGGGGTTCGACACCGCGGTGTTCGCCTTCACGACCGACGTGCCGCTGCTCGATCGCTGGGGCGCGCCGCTGCTGTTCGGGCCCGGGTCGATCCTGGTGGCGCACACCGCGGAGGAATACCTGGATCTCGATGAAATGCACGCTGCCATCGACGCCTATGTCCGTCTGTCTGGCGAATGCCTCGGCGGGGCGTCGGCCAGCCGCCCCTCCGGGTAAACGGACGGGCGGCTGATGCCGTAGAGAACTTCACGGTCTTCTCCCCGGTCCACCACGGAGGACAGCGCCGGTTTGGAATTACTCTTCCGTTTCCTGTTCGAATATCGGCCCGTGGTATTTCAGCAGGGAGAGTTCCGGCTGGCGCCGTCCACCGGTTCGTACATCGCGGCGGCGGTCGCGGTCGCGGCGGTGGCGGCGGCGGTGTGGACCTACCGCGGCGCGGCCTCGCGCGGCCGCCTGCGCGACCGCATGATCCTCGCCGGGCTGCGCGTCGCGACGCTACTGCTCGTGCTCGTCTGTCTCTTTCGCCCCCTGCTGGTCGTCAAGGCGGCGGTGCCGCAGCAGAACTTCCTCGCCGTCCTGATCGACGACTCGCGCAGCATGCAGATCCCCGACTGGGGATCGGCGCCGCGGGGCGCGTTCGTGCAGCAGACGTTCGGCCGCGACGCGGCGATCGTCAAGGCGCTTTCGGAGCGGTTCGTGCTCCGCACCTTCCGATTTTCCTCGTCCGCCGGGCGGCTGCAGTCGACCGACGAGCTGACGTTTGCCGGCGCGCAGACGCGCCTCGGCGCGGCGCTCGACGGCGCGCGCCAGGAGCTCGCCGGGCTGCCGCTGGCCGGCATGGTGCTCGTCAGCGACGGCGCCGACACCACCGATGCGTCGCTGTCGGACGTCCTGCTCGGCCTTCGTGCCGCGGCGGTGCCGGTCTTCACCGTGGGCGTGGGACGCGATCGGCTCGCCCGCGACATCCAGGTGGACCGCGTCACCACGCCGCGAATCGCGCTGCGCGGGACGTCGCTGGTCGTCGATGCCGTGGTCACCCAGACCGGGTATGCGGGAGAGACCGCGGCGCTCGACGTCGAAGACGAGGGCCGCATCGTCGGCTCGCAGGAGTTCACGTTTGCCGCCGACGGCGAGCCGGCTTCGGTGCGGCTCCGGTTCCCGGCCGCCGATGCGGGGCCGCGGCTGTTCCGGTTCAGGATCGCCCCGCGTCCCGGCGAGCTGGTGGCCGGCAACAACACCCGCGACGCGCTCATCGACGTCTCCGACGGCCGCCAGCAGATCCTCTACTACGAAGGAGAACCGCGCCCCGAGATGGCGTTCCTCAATCGCGCCGTGCACGACGACAAGAACCTCGCCGTGGTCACGTTGCAGCGGACCGCCGACAACAAGTACCAGCGGTTTCTCGACGAGGACAACCCCGACCAGCTGCTCGGCGGCTTTCCCAAGACGCGCGAGGAGCTGTTCGCCTACCGCGGCCTGATGCTCGGCAGCATCGAGGCCGGCGCCTTCACCGGCGATCAGCTGCGCATGATCGGCGAGTTCGTGGAGCGCCGCGGCGGCGGCCTGCTGGTGCTCGGCGGCCCGCGCGCCTTCGCCGAGGGAGGCTATGCCGGGACGCCGGTGGCCGACGCCCTGCCGGTGGTGCTCGAGCGCATCGCCCGGGTTCCCGAGCCGCTGCCGGTCGCGCGGCTGCACGTCAAGCCGACGCGGGCCGGCGAGTCCCACGGCGTCACCCAGATCGCGCCCACGGAAGCGGCGTCGGTGGCGCGCTGGAAGGACATGCCGGTGCTGACCAGCGTCAACGCGCTGACCGCGGTCAAGCCCGGCGCCACCGTGCTGCTGAGCGGCACGGACGGCCGCCGCGAGCAGGTGGTGCTGGCGTGGCAGCGCTACGGCCGCGGCAAGGCGCTGGCGTTCCCGGTCCAGGACTCCTGGCACTGGCAGATGGACGTCAAGATGAGCCTCGAGGACCAGACCCACGAGAACTACTGGCGCCAGTTGCTGCGCTGGCTGGTGGACGGCGTCCCCGGCCCGGTGGACGTCCACACCCTCACCGACCGCGTCGAGCCCGGCGAACAGGCAGCGCTCGTCGCCGATGTCGTCGACGCCGGATTCGTGGAAGTGAACGACGCCCGCGTCGTCGCGAAGGTGACCAGCCCGAAGGGCACCGTCACCGAGGTGCCGATGCAGTGGACCGGCGAGCGCAATGGCCAGTACCGCGCGGGCTTCCGTGCCGACGAGCCGGGCATCTACTCGGCGCAGGTGGACGCCTCGCGCGCCGGCAAGACCCTCGGCACCGGGCGCACCAACGTGCGCGCCGCACCGAGCGACGCGGAGTACTTCGATGCGACGATGCACGCCCAGCGGCTGCAGCGGATCGCGCAGGAGACGGGCGGGCGGTTCTACACGCCGGAGACGGTTGCCGGCATGCCGGAGGATTTGCGCTATACCGGCCGCGGCGTGACCACGGTCGAGGAGCGCGAGCTGTGGCACATGCCGATCGTGCTGATGCTGTTTGTGGCGCTGCTGTCGGCCGAGTGGGCCTGGCGCCGCCACCTCCACCTCGCCTAGGGGAGCGTTGATCTTTACGGTAAGTTGTTGAGACCACTGAGCAGGATGCTGAAAACTGTCGGATCGGCGCTCGCGGTGCTGGTGATGCTGACGCCCGCCCCGGCGCGGGCGCAGGCGGTGCACCTCACCGTGATCGTCGGCCTGGCCGGCGACCCGGAGCACGCCGTGCTGTTCGACCGCTGGGCCGGGACGCTCGTCGACGCCGCCACCGGGCGCATGGCGATTCCCAGGGCGCAGGTCCGCTATCTCACCGAGCGTCCCGAGGCGGACGCGGCGCGCGCCACCGGCAAGTCGACCCGCGAGGAAATCGGCAAGACCTTCGCCGCGCTGGCCGCCACCGCGAAGCCCGAGGACGTCGTCTTTGTCGTCCTCATCGGCCACGGCACGTTCGACGGCCGGGTCGCGAAGTTCAACCTGCCCGGACCCGACATGACGCCCGCGGACTTCGCGCCGCTGCTCAAGGGACTGGCGTCCCGCCACGTGGTCTTCGTCGACACCGCCAGCGCCAGCGGACCGTTTCTCGAGGAGCTCTCGGGCCCGGGCCGCACCATCGTGACGGCGACGCGATCCGGGGCCGAGCGCTTCGCGACGTTGTTCGGCGGCTACTTCGTCGATGCCCTGGCGGGTGATGCCGCCGACGCTGACAAGAACCGCCGCGTCTCGGTGCTCGAGGCCTTCGACGCCGCGAAGACAGGCGTGGCGCGCGCCTACGAGCAAGCCGGCACGATGCTGACCGAGCATCCGCTGCTCGACGACAGCGGCGACCGGCAGGGCAGCCCGGATCCCGCACCCGACGGCAAGAACGGGCGGATCGCCGCGGTGCTGTCGCTCGGCACCACCGCCGCCGCGGAAGCGGCCCCGGGGACGCCGGCGCTGCGCGCGCTCTACGAGGAGCGGGCGGATCTCGAGCGCCGGGTCGAAGGGCTGAAGCTGATGAAAGCCGGCATGGAGCCGGCCCGCTACGCCGCGGAGCTCGAGAAGCTGCTGACCGCGCTCGCGCTCAAGGGACAGCAGATCAGGAACGCCGAGGGCGCTCGGTGAGTGACGATGCCGCGCCACTTTCTCCTCATCGTGCTGCTGATTGCGCTGGCCGGTGGCGCCGCCGTGGCGCAGCGCGGCCGCAGCCGGCGGCCGTCGATCGACGTCGAGGTCCAGGGCAACACTCCCTACGACGGCCGTTTCGTCTTCGTCCGGCTGCGCTACAACGCATCGTTCGGACGCTCGGGCAACTGGATCGGCGACGGCGGGCTGCCCTGGTCGCACGACTACCCGGACGGCGAAGTGCATTTTTCGAAGATTCTCGAAGAGCTGACTTTCCTCGACATCCGGACCGACGGCTCGAACATCCTGGCGATCGACGATCCGGAGCTGTTCAACTATCCGGTGGCCTACATGGCCGAGCCCGGGCACTGGGGCATTACGCCGCCGGAAGCCGCCGCGCTCAGGCAGTACGTGCTCAAGGGGGGCTTCCTGATCTTCGACGACTTCAGGGGCCGCGACTGGGACAATCTCCAGGAGCAGATGCGCGTCGCGCTGCCCGAGGCGCGGTGGATGGAGCTCGACGGCACGGCGCGGGTCTTCCACGCCTTCTTCGAGATTCCCCACCCCGAGGGGCTGGCGGCGCCCTACGGCGGCCTGCTCCCCTCGTACTGGGGGCTCTTCGAGAACAACGATCCGCGCAAGCGGCTGATGGCGGTGGCCAACGTCAACAACGACATCAGCGAATACTGGGA
>JAYTEJ010000472.1:0-2363 GCA_043735365.1 Acidobacteriota bacterium | reverse complement strand
GCGATGACGCCAGAACTCCTCCAGATCAGCAGCCGCAACAGTGCCTTCCAGGTGCTTCGGAGCCTGGCCACAAACCGTCAGAAGCGCCATGCTACGCGCGCCTTTCTCCTCGAAGGCGTGCGGCCGATCAACAGCGCGCGTGCGCACGGCTGGCGGTTCGAAGCGGTCATTGTTCCTGGTGGCGCGGCGCCTTCACGTTGGGCGTCCGATGTGATCAATCAGGCTTCAGCGCCGGTGCGATACGAGATGGCGCCCGATTTGATGCGGGAGTTGAGCGGAAAGACCCAGCCTTCCGAGCTGCTGGCGGTTGTTGCGATGCCGGACGACGACCTCGGGAGAATACGGCTAAGTACTGATCTTCTCGTCGCAGTGATAGACAGACCATCCAATCCAGGCAACCTGGGCACGCTCATCCGGTCCTGTGATGCCTTCGGTGTGCACGGAGTTGTGGTGACGGGACACGCCGTCGACCTCTACGATCCGGCCACCATCACCGCAAGCCGCGGCTCGTTGTTCGCAGTCCCCGTGGTGCGGATGGCATCACACGCGGACGTCAGCGCGTGGGTGACGGGCGTTCGCGCCGCCGTGGGCACCTGCCATGTCGTCGGAGCGGATGAAAAGGCGAGCGTGCGTGTCTTCGATCACGATTTCCGCGCACCCACGGTCATGGTCTTTGGAAATGAGACAGCCGGGCTGAGCCGGGCCTACCGGGACCTGTGTGACACGTGGGTGCAGGTTCCGATCGAGGGATCGGCCACGTCCCTGAATGTCGCCGTCGCAGCTTCGGTGGTGTTCTACGAAGTCAGCCGGCAGCGCCGTGCGGCACCGGCCGGAGCCTGTGAGGGGTAGTGCGCAGCGCACAGCGTAACGGCCCTTCCGAGCCGAGCGTGCCGCTACGATTTTGGCTTGGTGCCGCGCCGGACGAAGGCTGAAGGGGGCAACTGCGGTGTCAGGCGGGAGAGACGATTTGCAGCGGCCGCGTGCCGGCGTAGCGGTCGATCGTGGCCTGGACGGCGTCGGCCAGCGCACCGATGAAACGGGGGTGGTCGTTGACCGCGCCGGCACGGGCCATCGGCAGGCCGATCTCGCGGCAGACGGCGGCGGCTTCGACGTCGAGGTCGTAGAGCACCTCGATGTGATCGCAGAGAAAGCCGACCGGGCAGAGCACGGCGGCGGCCAGGCCCTTGCCGTGCTCCTCGCGGAGGTAGTCGCAGACGTCCGGGCCGAGCCAGGGATCTTCCGGCCGGCCGCTACGGCTCTGATAGACCAGCGCGAAATCAGCCGTGCCGAGCCGCGCCGCGATGGCGCGCGACGATTCGGCGAGGTGCTGCTCGTAGAGCGAGCGGCGGGCCATCGACTCCGGGATGCTGTGGGCCGTGAAAACGACCCGGGCGTGGCCCCGGACCTCCGCCGGCAGCTTCGCGGTGGCGCCGGCAATCTGCTCGGCGCTGGCTTCGACGAAGCCCGGATGCGTGTGCCAGTCGCCGACGTAGAACACCTCGACATCCGCCAGCCCCTGCTCGTGCAGGCTGGCGCGCGCGGCGGCGACGTTCTCTCGATACTGCGTGCAGCTCGAGTAGCTCCGCTGCGCCGCGGCAATCACCCCGACCGCGCGGCGGACGCCGTCGCGTGACATTCGCGCCAGCGTGTCCTTCAAATACGGATCCCAGTTCCGCATCCCCAGGTAGACCGGCAGCTCCATCTCCCGCTGCCGCAGTTCGGCCTCGAGCGCCTCCGCCTGCCGCGTCGTCAGCGCGGTCAGCGGCGAGATGCCGCCGAAGAGCTCGTAGTGGTGCGCCACTTCCTCGACCCGCTCGGGCGCCACCCGACGTCCCCGCAGCACATTCCCCAGGAATGGCCGCACGTCGTCCGGCCCCAGCGGCCCGCCAAAGGCAATCACCAGCACGGCGTCGAAAGCAGTGGTCGAAGGCAAGACTGCTGATTATAGCGATATAGTTCTCTGCACTTTGGCCCGCTGATGTTCAAACTTTCCCGCCCCGTCTGGCTCATCGGCTGGGTCAGCTTCTTCACCGACATGGCCAGCGAGATGGTCTATCCGCTGCTGCCGCTCTTTCTGACCCAGGTGCTCGGCGCCAGCGCGATGGCACTCGGGGTGATCGAGGGGACCGCGGAAGCGGCCAACAGCGTCCTGAAGATCCTCTCCGGCCGCTGGTCGGACCGATCGAAATCGCCGAAGAAGCTGGTCTTCCTCGGCTACGGCCTGGCGTCCGCCGTCCGGCCGCTGATTGCCGTCGCCCAGGCGTGGCCCCAGGTGTTCGCCATCCGCTTCACCGACCGGCTCGGCAAGGGCATCCGCGGCGCGCCGCGCGATGCGATGCTCGCCGACCTGGCGCCGCTCGAGG
>JAYTEJ010000471.1:0-5813 GCA_043735365.1 Acidobacteriota bacterium | reverse complement strand
CGACGTGCTCTATCCCGGCGCGGCGGAGTGCATCGAGTCGCTGGCCGCGGCATACCCGCTCGGCATCGCCTCGGGCGCCCTGCGTCCGGAGATCGAGGCGATCCTCCGCCGGGGAAGGCTCGATCGCCACTTCCGCTTCATCGTGGCCTCGGGCGACACCGCCGCGAGCAAGCCGTCACCCGACCCTTACCTTCGCGCCGCCGCCCTGCACGGCCGCCCTCCGGCAGCCTGCCTGGCGATCGAAGACTCCCACTGGGGCATCCAGTCCGCCCGGGACGCCGGCCTGCCCTGCGTCGGCATCGCGACCACCTACCCCCGCGCACAACTGACGCTCGCCACCCTTGTGATCGACACCCTCGCCGAATTCACCCCGGCGCTGATTCGCTCCATCCATCCCGCACGCTGAGCCCCGCCCCCGGTGAACCCGGAACCCGAACCCGGAACCCTGAACCCCCTGCACACCCTCTGCGGTTACAATCACCTGTGGGCTTTTCCCTGAATCTCAGCTCGCGAATCGCCGAGGTGTCGGCCGCCCTTCAGGCGGCGATGGACGCGCCCGGTAACGATCTCGCGCCGGCGGCGCTGGCGATTGCGCGCGTCGAATATCCGTCGCTCGATCCCGGTCCCTACCTCGCCATGCTCGATCGCATGGGTGCGGAGGCGGCGGCGCGGATCGGCGGCGTGCCGTCGATCTCCCAGGAAGACTCCCTCCGCGCCTTCAGCGAGTATCTCTACGACGAGCAGGGCTTCGCTGGCAATCGCGACCGCTACGACGACCCCCGCAACAATTTTCTCAACGAGGTCCTCGAGCGCCGTACCGGTATCCCGATCAGCCTGGCGGTGATTTATCTCGAGGTCGCCCGGCGCGCCGGGCTGAGCGTTGACGGCGTCAACTTCCCCGGCCACTTCCTGCTCAGGGCGGGCCACAGCGCCACCGACGCCGGAGGCGACGTGCTGATCATCGACCCCTTCCACGGCGGGGCGCAGCTTTCCTCCTACGACTGCCGGCAGCTGCTGCGCGAGCACGTCGGCGATCGGGCGGCGTTCGACACCACGCTCCTCGTCCCGGCCACCCGCCGCGACATCGTCGTCCGGATGCTCGTCAACCTGAAGCGGCTCTACGTCCGGATGCGATCGTTTCCGCAGGCGCGGTTCATCTCGACGCTGCTGCTGCTGGTGGACCCGTCGGCGATTTCGGAGCTCCGCGACCGCGGCCTGCTCGCCTACCACCTGCAGGATTATTCGGCGGCGCTGCGCGACCTCGAGGAATACCTGCGGCTGGCGCCGAAGGCGTCGGACGCCGGCGAGCCCGACGTGCTCTCCGAAGGCGACGGCATGGTGGACGACGACGGGGACGAGGGGGAGGAAGACGACGCCTCGCAGATCTGGGAGCATGTGAAGACGCTCCGCAAGCGCGTCGCGAGCTTCAACTAGTCTTGACGCTGGCGAAGTAGCTTCGCAGCCTGGCGCACGCCTCGTGAAGCGTGGCCTCCCCGGCTGCGCCGTACGACAGCCGCAGATAGCCTTCCCCGCTTCGCCCGAAGGTCGCCCCCGGAATCGTCACCACATCGACCGCGTCGAGGATGGCGGCCGCCAACGCCGTCGAATCGGTGCAGCCCTCGACCCGCACGAACGCGAAGAATCCCCCCTCGGTCGGCGTCCAGTGCAGCGCCGGAATCGTCGCCAGTTCCTCGGCCAGCAGCCGCCGGCGGCCCCGCATCTCGTCGTGGTAGGCGTAGGAGTGCGTCCAGCTCTCGCGCACCGCCGCCTCGGCGGCGATCTGGGCGATCACCGGCGCGCAGATGATCATCGCGTCCTGGATCTTGATGGCGTGATCGCAAATGTCGGCGCCGGCGAGCAGGAAGCCGAGCCTCCAGCCGGTCATGCCGAACGATTTCGAGAACGTCCCGAGGACGACGACATGATTGCGCCAGCCGGCGGCGGCGGCGGCGCTCGGGCCTCGCGGCCCGTCGTAGACGAAGTGCATGTAGGTTTCGTCGCACATCACCCGGATGTCGCGCGCGGAGAGCTCAGCGATGATGCGGCCGAGCTCCGCCGGTGCGATGACGGCGCCGGTCGGGTTGCTCGGCGTGCACAGGACCACAGCGCGGGTGCGGGCGGTGATGTGCGGCTCGAGCGAGCGCCAGCTGGTGCGAAAGCCCTCCGCCTCGGTGGTGCCGGCTTCGATCGGAATGGCGCCGACGGCGCGGAGCGCCATCTCGTGGTTGACGAAGTACGGGGCGGCGAGGACGACCTCGTCGCCGGGGTCGAGCAGGGTCGCGGCCGCGAGCATGAAGGCCTGGTTGCCGCCGGCGGTGATGATCAGGTCGTCCGGGGTCGCGGTGATGCCGTGATACGCACCCAGCTGCTCGCACAGGGCCTCGCGAAGGCTGAGCAGCCCGGCGTCGGCGCAGTAAAGGTGGGTCGCGGCCAATGGCAGCGCCGCGCGCGCCGCCTCGATGGCCGCGGGCGGCGGAGCAAAGCTCGGGACGCCCTGGCCGAGGGTGATGACGTCGCGCCCGGCGGCGCGCCGCGCCGCCGCCATGTTGTTGAGGGCGTCGAACGGCGGCAGCGAGATCGAGGCAGCGCGTGAGGATACCGGCGGCATCCGGCTCATCTCCAGCCCACCAGGCTCGCGAGCCGGGCGAACACCCCGGGATTGGCCCGCGTCAGCGTCGCCCGTTCCAGAATATCCAGGGAGTCTCCAATCGAGGCAGCCGTGGCGATGCCCAGCTGGCGGGCGCCGGCGGCCTCCCGGTCGTCGTCAGGGCTCACAATCAGGATCGGCCGGGCGACGGCGTCGCTCATCACGTCGAGGCAGTTCTGCAGGCTGTCGTCTACATGGTAGTCGAGGCGGAGGGCGGCGGCCGCGGCGCCGCGCGATCCGCCGAGGACGAGGACGCTCGGCAGATCGAACCCCTGATCGGCGAGCCATTTCTGCGTCTGGCGCTGCACCGTGTCGCCGTCGGAATACGGCCGCTGAGTGATGAAGAACACCTCCCAGCGGTGCTCGAGCATCAGCCGGTGGATGCGGGCCACGGCGCCGGCATCGAGCGGCAGGAGGGTGCGCCAGAAGTCAGCGGTCGCCTGAATGTCCTTCCAGATGTCGCGGCGCCGGCGGCGCAGATCGAGCGGCGGGACGCCGGCGTCCACGACGTCGACGGTCCCGGCATCGGCGTCGTACGGGGCAGACGCCTGGGCGGCCTCTTCGCGTTCCGGCTGGTCCGGGAGCACGCCGGGGCCTGGCCCGAACAGCCGTACTTCGACGTCGCGGAAGGCGCGGCGGAAGTCCGCGAGCGTGCCGTCCATGTCGAATCCGATTCTGAGGGGCATGGCCAAGACCGGAAGGGCCGGCGTCAGACGGCCTGCGGCGGCGCGCCCGAGAGCCGCAGCGTCGCCTGATGTTCGAGGAACCACTGGTAGGTGGACCGGACACCGTCCTGAAGCGCGATGCGGTGCCGCCAGCCGAGCGCGTGCAGGTTCGAGACGTCGAGCAGCTTGCGGGGCATGCCGTCCGGCTTGGAGCGGTCGAACTGGAGGACCGCCGCGGGGTAGACCACGTCGCGCACCGTTTCCGCAAGCTCCCGGATGGAGAGATCCTCGCCGGTGCCGACGTTGATGTGCTGCGCTTCGTCGTAGCGGTCCATCAGGAACACACAGGCGTCGGCGAGGTCGTCGACGTGCAGCATCTCGCGCCTCGGCGTGCCGCTGCCCCAGATCTCGACGCTCGGCTCTCCCCGCTCGCGCGCCTCGTGGAACTTGCGGATCAGGGCGGGGAGGACGTGCGAGCTGGTGAGGTCGAAATTGTCGTTGGGGCCGTAAAGGTTGGTCGGCATCGCCGAGATGAAGCAGTCGCCGTACTGCTTGCGATAGGCCTCGCAGAGCTTGATGCCGGCGATCTTGGCGATGGCGTAGGCCTCGTTGGTCGGTTCGAGGCGCCCCGACAGCAGCTCGTCTTCCGCCATCGGCTGGTGGCTGTGGCGGGGGTAGATGCAGGAGCTCCCGAGATACAGCAGCTTCTTCACGCCGTACTGGTGCGCGGCGTGCACCACGGTGGCGTGAATCATCATGTTGTCGTAGATGAATTCGGCCGGTCGGGTGGAGTTGGCCATGATGCCGCCGACGGTGCCGGCGACGAGAAACACGTACTCGGGGCGGTTGGCGCGGAACCAGTAGGTCACCGCCGCCTGGTCGCGGAGGTCGAGCTGCTCGCGCGTGGCCGTGAGCACGTGCGCGGCGCCCTGAGCGCCGAGCCGCCGCATCAGCGCCGAGCCGACCAGACCTCCGTGCCCGGCGACGAAAATCCGGCCGTTGATGTCCATCCCCGGCGTCATCGGACGTTCACGCGCTGACGGAAGAGGCCGGCGGCATCCGGGCGGCTCTCGATCGTCACCACCGAATCCTCCTCGTACGACAGCCGCCGGTCCGCCCGGCCGTCGAAGTCCTCGTCGAACGCCGCCGTCGCCAGGGCGCCGGAGCGGTAGGTCTCCCACTTGTCGATCGCGGCATCCCCATTGGTGTCTTCTTCGGCCGCGACCAGCACGCCCTGTTCGTAGTGCTCGATGCGGGTGATCTTCTTTTCGTCCGAGGAGGCGGAAATCTCCAGTCGCGCGACGGCGCCGTCCGGTCCTTCGTAGGCCCACGCATCCGGCTTGCCGTCGTCTTTCTGCGACAGGCCGACCCGGGTCAGCCGTCCGGCGGCGTCGTAATACTCCCAGCGGTCGATTTTTCCGTCTCCGTTGCTGTCGATGCGGGTCTGGACCGGACGGGCGCCGTCCATGTCGGTCCAGGTATCGGGCCGGCCGTCGTGGTTGGAATCGAGCGCCAGCTCGGTCAGCCGGCCGGTGGCCTTGTCGTAGGTCGGTCGCACGTCAGCCGCGGCACGCACACGATCTGAGTTCGAGCAGCCCGCGGCGAGCGCCGCCACGAGCGTGACGACGAAAGCCTGCGGGTGACGCATCGATCCGATCCTACGGACGAGGTAGGAAGGGGTCAAGCGAAACGTGCGGATGAGGTGCGGAGGGTCAGTGCGACTCGGTTACGCCCTGCCTGAGAACCGCAACCGCCAGCTGCACCCGGGTCGCCACGCCGACTTTCGTGTAAATCCGCGTCAGCTGGTTCTTGACCGTTTGCGGCCGCAACCGCAGCCGGGCGGCGATATCGTCGTTGGAGCACCCGTCGATCAGCAACTGAACAACCTGGCGCTCGCGAGGGGTCAGAAACAACGGCCTCGACTGCCGGGGAGCCTCGTCCGGCAGAGAGGGAATTTCTTCCTGTGTCGAGTTCATACAGGTATTAACGCTGCGGGATGTGAAAACGTACAGGTGCAATCCGCAGTTGGTTGCGAGCCAGTCACTGGATTAATGTAGGGACACAATGGGCGCACGGCGGCAGGTATTCATCGGCACCGACGGCGGGGCGACGACCTCCAAAGTCGGCGGTGTCTGGGACGATGGCACGGCGGTGTCGACGCGGCTGCTGCAGCGGCCGACCGGTTCCGAACACGGGCCAATCGAGACCGTGCACCGCTGGGTGGACGCCATCGACCAGTATTTGACCGCCAATGGCCTGACATGGGGGTACGTCGGCGGGGTCGGGCTGGCGATTCCCGGGCCGTACGAGCGATACGGCGTTTTCGGCCATTCGCCCAATCTTCCAGAAAGCTTCCACGGCTTCGACATCCACACTGCCTACCTGCAGGCGCTGGCCGAACGGGCCGGCGCCGCCGTTCCCCTGATCGTCGGCAACGACGGCAACATGGGAGGGGTCGCGGAGGCGCAGCGGGCCCGCGGCAACACGTCGGGGACGGTGCT
>JAYTEJ010000470.1:0-1756 GCA_043735365.1 Acidobacteriota bacterium | reverse complement strand
TCGCGCGGCGCCAGGGCTTCGGCGGCCGCCGCCAGCGCCGGGCGCGCGTCAATCGCGAACGCCCGCCCCGTCAGCCCCGTCTTCACCGCGAGCCTGGCGACGAGCAGCGGATCGCCGCACCCGACCATCAGCAGGCGGTCCCCCATCTTGACCCCCGCCATCGCGACGGCCAGGGGCTCTCCAGCGGTTCGAAAAAAAAGGCGCAACAGCGACAGCATGACGGTCCGGGGCCCTCCGACAGCCTCCGCCACCGATGATATAGTTCGCCGTTGTGACAACTCCCCACGAAATCGTCCCCGCCGCTGGAAAGCTGGGCGTGCTGCTCGTCGGGATGGGGGCGGTCAGCACCACGACCATCGCGGGCGTGCTGGCCGTGCGCCGCGGCCTGGCCAGGCCGATCGGCTCCCTCACCCAGATGGGTACTATCCGGCTCGGCAAACGCACCGAGGCGCGCACCCCGCTCATCCGCGACTTCGTCCCGCTCGCCTCGCTCGACGACATCGTCTTTGGCGCCTGGGACATCTTCAACGACAGCGCCTACGAGGCGGCCAAAACCGCCGGCGTGCTCGAAGCCGACCTGCTCGAACAGATCCGCCCCGAGCTCGAGGCGATCGCGCCGATGTCGGCGGTGTTCGACCGCCGCTACGTCAAGCGGCTCGACGGCCCCAACGTCAAGAAGGGCAAGAACAAGCGCGACCTCGCCGACCAGCTGATCGAGGACATGCGCCGCTTCAAGGACACCCACGGCTGCGATCGGCTGGTGATGGTGTGGTGCGGCAGCACCGAGGTCTACCTCACCGAGTCCCCCGTGCACGCGACGCTGGCCGCCTTCGAGGCCGGGCTCGAGGCGAGCGACGACAACATTCCCTCGAGCATGATCTACGCCTACGCCGCGATCAAACAGGGGATCCCCTACGCCAACGCCGCGCCGAATCTCAGCGCCGACGTCCCGGCGCTGCTCGAGCTCGCGGCGAAGACCGGGTCGCCGCTGACCGGCAAGGATCTCAAGACCGGGCAGACGCTCATCAAGACGATCATCGCCCCCGGGCTCAAGGCACGGCTGCTCGGCGTCGAGGGCTGGTACTCGACCAACATCCTCGGCAATCGCGACGGCGAGGTCCTCGACGATCCGGAATCCTTCAAGACGAAGGAGGAAAGCAAGAAGTCGGTCCTCGACTACATCCTGCAGCCGTCCGTCTACCCGGAGCTCTACAAGGATCTCTGCCACGTCGTCCGCATCAACTACTATCCGCCCCGCGGCGACAACAAGGAGGGCTGGGACAACATCGACATCTTTGGCTGGCTGAATTACAAGATGCAGCTGAAGGTCAACTTCCTCTGCCGCGACAGCATCCTCGCGGCGCCGATCGTCCTCGACGTCGCGCTGTTCCTCGACCTCGCGAAGCGCGCCGGGATGGCCGGCATCCAGGAGTGGCTGTCGTTTTACTTCAAGAGCCCGCAGCACGCGCCCGAGCTCTATCCCGAACACGACCTCTTCATCCAGCTGATGAAGCTGAAGAACACGCTGCGTTTCCTGCGCGGCGAGAATCTGATCACCCATCTCGGCCGGGAGTATTACGACTGATGGATTCCGGGAGGCTTCAGCCGGCGCTGCTGGGCGGCCTCCTCATCGGAGTGCTCTCCGCACTGCCGATCGTCAGCGCCGGGAACTGCTGCTGCTGTCTGTGGGTCGTCGCCGGCGGGATGCTGGCCGTCCACCTGAGGCAGCAGAACAGCCCGTTCGGCATCTCCTCGG
>JAYTEJ010000469.1:0-4815 GCA_043735365.1 Acidobacteriota bacterium | reverse complement strand
GCCTCGGAGGACCACGCCGCGGTGTCGATCAACGACCTCGGCTACCGCGCGATGCTGGCGCCCGACGGCTCCGGCGCGCGCGGCTTCCGGGTCACGGTGGCGGGGGGCACGGCAATCATGTGCCGTACCGGCGCGTCGCTGTACGAGTTCCTGCCGGCCGGCGACATCCTGATCGTCGCCGAGGCGGTGCTACGCGTCTTCCAGCGCTACGGCGACTACGAGCACAAGCAGCGCAACCGGCTGAAGTTCCTCGTCAAAACAATGGGCTGGGACAAGTGGCAGGCGGCATTCCAGGTCGAGCTCGATGCGCTGCGCGAGGCCGGCGCGGCGCCGCTGCCGTTCGACCCCGAGGACCCGCCGGTCGAGGAGGCGCCCGCGGATCGCGCCGAGGCGCCGTCGATTGCGGACGTCAGCGCGCTGGTGGCGGCGGCCCCGGTGCGCGGCCCCGGCATCGTGCCGGTCGTGGAGGCGCGCGACGGCGGGCCCGGGCGCGAGCGCACGGAGTGGCTCCGGACCAACCTGCAGCCACAGAAGCAAGCCGAGTATGCGCAGGCGATGGTGTCGCT
Source organism: Acidobacteriota bacterium (assembly GCA_043735365.1). Taxonomy (GTDB): domain Bacteria; phylum Acidobacteriota; class Vicinamibacteria; order Vicinamibacterales; family 2-12-FULL-66-21; genus JALZOC01. Next base: position 4,249 of record JAYTEJ010000469.1, on the reverse strand, counting down.
GGGGCTCGGCGACGTCACCAGCGGGCAGATGCGCGCGCTGGCGGCGATCTGCCGCGCCTATGCGGACGGCACGGTAAGGGTCACGGTCGATCAGAACCTGGTGCTGCGCTGGGTGAAGAGCGGTCAGGTGCCCGGGCTTTACCGCCGGCTGGCCGCCGCGGGTCTCGCGGAGCCCGGCGCCGGCACGATCGCCGACGTCACCAGCTGCCCCGGCGCCGAGTCCTGCCGGCTCGCGGTGACGCAGTCTCGCGGCCTCGCCCGTCTCATCGGCGACGACCTGCAGCAGCACAGCGCGCTGACCCGCGCCGCGGCGGACGTGCGCATCAAGATCAGCGGCTGCCCGAACGGCTGCGGCCAGCATCACGTCGCGGCGATTGGCTTTCAGGGCAGCATCCGCAAGATCGGCGACCGCGCGGTGCCGCAGTATTTCATGATGCTCGGCGGCGGCGCCGGGCGGGACGGCGCCAGCTTCGGGCGGCTGACCGCGAAGATTCCCGCGCGCCGGATTCCGGACGCGGTCACCCGCATGCTGGAGCTCTACAAGGAGGATCGCATCGACGGCGAGACCGCCACCGAGTTCTTCCTGCGGGTCGATCCGGCCCGGGCCCGCGCCTCGGTAGCCGATCTCGAGAAGATGACGGCCGAGGACGTGCTGCCGGCCGACTTCATCGACCCGGGCGAGGATCATGCCTTCAGCCCGGAGGTGATGGACGGCGAATGCAGCGCCTGAGTCTGCCGCACGAGATCAGCGTCCCGGGCTCGATCGCCAATCTCGGCCCCGGCCTCGACGTCCTGGGGCTCGCGGTCAGCCTCTATCTGCGGGTCCGCGTGACCGGGGTGAAGAACGACGGCCGCGGTCAGTTGACCTGCCGCTTCGCCGATGGCCCGATCGGCGGCCCCAACCGGATTGCCGCGGGGTTCGCGGCGCCCGGTCCGCTCGGCCGCCGCGCGCCGTCGCTCGAGGTGGAGGTCCGGAGCGAGATTCCGCTGCGAGGAGGCCTCGGCAGCAGCGCCGCGGCGACGATTGCCGGGCTGCGGCTGCGGGAGCTGGTGGACGGCCGCCGTTCCCGGGACCAAATCCTCGACGCGGCGTCGAAGATCGAGGGGCATCCGGACAATGCTGCGGCGGCGCTCCATGGCGGCGTCACCAGCTGCGGCGTGCGCGACGACGGGACGATTGCCGTGGCCTCGTGGCCCTGGCCGAAGGCGTGGCGGGTGATTGTCGCGACCCCGCAGCTCGAGCTTGCGACCGCGGTGTCGCGCCGGGTGCTGCCGAAGAAGCTGCCGTTCGACGACGTGATTTACAACCTGCAGCACCTGGCGATGGTGCTGGCGGCGCTGCAGAGCGGCAAGGCGGCGGAGATGCGCGAGGCGCTCGGCGACCGCGTCCATCAGCCCTACCGGGCGCCGCTGGTGCCCGGGCTGGAGCGGCTGCTGGCGCTGCGGCATCCGGACGTCATCGGCGCCTGCCTGAGTGGCGCCGGGCCGACGGTGGCGGTGTTCGCGGCGCGCCGTGCGGCGGCGGTCGAAGGCGTGGTGCGGGCGGTATATGCGCGGGAGCGGGTCCCGTGCAGCGTGAGGACCGTGACGGTTCATCGGGAAGGTGATGCATGACGTTCATGACCGGGCTGCAGTGCCATCTGTGTGGGGCGAAATATCCGGCCGAGGCGCTCTGGGTGTGCAGCGAGTGTCTGGGACCGCTCGAAGTGGTCTACGACTACGCGGGCGTCCGCGAGGCGATGACCCGCGACGTCATCGAGCGCCGGCCGCGCAACGTCTGGCGCTTCCGCGAGCTGCTGCCGATCGCCGGTGAGCCGCGCACCGGCTTCCACTCCGGCTACACGCCGCTGGTCCGCGCCGATCGCCTGGCGCGCGAGCTCGGGCTGCGCGAGCTGTATATCAAGGACGACTCGGTCAACCATCCGACGCTGTCGTACAAGGATCGCGTCGTCTCGATCGCCGCCACCCGCGCCGTGGAGCTGGGCTTCACGACGTTCGGCTGCGCCTCGACCGGTAACCTCGCCAACAGCGTCTCGGCGCATGCGGCGCGGCTGGGGCTCGAGTGCTACGTCTTCATCCCCTACGACCTCGAGCTCGGCAAGGTGCTCGGCTCGGCGGTCTTCAAGCCGCACGTCATCGGCGTCCGCGGCAATTACGACGACGTCAACCGGCTGTGCACGCAGATTGCCGAGAAGCACGGCTGGGGGTTCGCCAACATCAACCTCCGCAGCTACTACGCCGAGGGGGCCAAGACGCTCGGCTTCGAAGTCGTCGAGCAGCTGGGTTGGCGCTTCCCGAAGCACCTGGTCTCGCCGGTCGCGGGGGGCACGCTGCTGCCGCGCATCGCGCGCGGCTTCCGCGAGCTGCGCGAGCTCGGGCTGGTCGCGGGGGAGCTGCCGCGCATCCATGCGGCGCAGGCGGCGGGCTGCGCCCCGGTGGTGCGGGCGCTCGACGAAGGGCAGGAGTTCCCCGATCCGGTCAAGCCGAACACCATCGCCAAGTCGATTGCCATCGGCAACCCGGCCGACGGCTTCCAGGTCGTCCGCACCGTCAAGGCCACCGGCGGGTCCGGCGTCGCCTCGTCGGACGAGGACATCCTCAAGGCGATGGAGCTGCTGGCGGAGACCGAGGGTATCTTCACCGAGCCGGCCGGCGGGGCAACGCTGGCGGGGGCGATGTCGCTGGTCCGGCGCGGGGTGATTCCCGCCGATGAATCGGTGGTCGTCTGCATCACCGGTAACGGCTACAAGACCGCGGCCGAGACCATTGGTCCGCGCCTGCCGGCCCGCATCGAGATCGGACGGGCGCTGGCGGATTTCGAGAGCTACCTGGAGTCGGCGGCAGCCGCTCCGGCCCTGCCCAACGTATGATCGTGCTGAGCGGGGAGGCGGTGGAGGCCATCCGCCGCCACGGCGGCGCCGGCTATCCGCGCGAGTGCTGCGGCGCCCTCATCGGCCGCGTCGCCGACAGCGGCGACCGCGAGGTCAAGGAGGCCTGGCCGCTGACCAACGCCGCGGCGGCGACGCCTGAACGGCGCTTCACCGTGGCGCCGGAGGACTACCGCCGCGCCGAAGCCAGGGCGGCGGCTTCGGGGAGCACGCTGCTCGGGTTCTACCACTCGCATCCGGACGCGCCGGCGCGTCCCTCGCTCGAGGATCTGGCGCACGCCTGGCCGAACCTCGACTACATCATTGTTTCGATTATGCGCGGCCAGGCGGAGGAGATTTCCTGCTGGCGGCTGCGCGAGGACCGTTCCGGTTTCGACCGGGAGGACATGACATGGCCCACCGCATCCTGATCCCGACTCCGCTCCGGCCCTTCGCCGGGAAGCAGGAGGTTGTCGAAATCGACGGCGGTACCGTCGGCGAGCTCCTGCAGGCGCTCATCGCCCGCTATGGCGATCTCCGCAAGCACCTCTACAACGAGGACGGCAAGCTGCGCAGCTTCGTCAACATCTACGTCAACGACGAGGACATCCGCCATCTCGAGCGCGAGAAGACCGCCCTCGAGCCCGGCGATGTCGTCAGCATCGTCCCCTCCGTGGCCGGCGGCGTTGACGCCGTGGTGTCGCGCGCGGGAGAGGAGCTGACCCGCGACGAGGTCCAGCGCTACAGCCGGCACCTGATCATGCCGGAGGTCGGCGTCGAGGGGCAGCAGAAGCTCAAGGCGGCGCGGGTGCTGTGCATCGGCGCCGGCGGGCTCGGGGCACCGGCGAGCATGTACCTGGCGGCAGCGGGCGTCGGCACCCTCGGCATCGTCGATTTCGACACCGTGGACGCCAGCAACCTGCACCGGCAGATCATCTACGGGACCGAGGACGTCGGCCGGCGCAAGCTCGAGGCCTCCCGCGACCGCCTCCATTCGATGAACCCGTCGGTCAAGGTCGTCGAGCACGAGGTGGCGCTGACGTCGAAGAACGCGCTCGACGTGCTCCGCGACTACGACGTCATCGTCGACGGCACCGATAACTTCCAGACCCGCTACCTGGTCAACGACGCGTGCGTGATCCTCGGCAAGCCCAACGCCTACGGCAGCATCTTCCGCTTCGACGGCCAGGCGTCGGTGTTCGCGGTCAAGGGCGGACCGTGCTACCGCTGCCTCTATCCGGAGCCGCCGCCGCCGGGGCTGGTGCCGAGCTGCGCCGAGGGAGGCGTGCTCGGAGTGCTGCCGGGGGTGATCGGCATCATCCAGGCGACCGAGGCGATCAAGCTGATTCTCGGCGTCGGCCAGCCGTTGGTTGGCCGACTGC
>JAYTEJ010000468.1:0-3173 GCA_043735365.1 Acidobacteriota bacterium | reverse complement strand
GACGATCGGCGACCTCCAGCGCAGCGCCGACGAGCTGAAGGACCTGATCAAGCCGGGCGAATGGAACTCCATCCATCTCATCGCCCGCGGCAACACGCTCATCAACATCGTCAACGGCCACGTCACCGCGATTCTGGTGGATGACGACGTCAAGAGCAGGGCGGCCAAGGGGCTGCTCGGCTTCCAGATCCACGTCGGGCCGCCGATGAAGATCGAGTTCCGGAAGATCTACCTGAAGACGCTGTAAGCGCCAGGCGCCAAGGGGAAGCCATCGCGCCGAGCCTGTCGGAACGGCGCTGCCGTCGCCGCGCGACTGGAAGCGTCGAGTGGAAAAAGAAAAGGGGCCACGACTGCCGTCGTGGCCCCTTGCGTTTCGGACCGGCGTCCTGCCGGTTGGTGTCCCGCGAATCGTCAGTGCCGTGCCGGAGGCGCGCCCGGCGCTTCGTCGATCCGCAGCGGCCGGTAGCCGCCAATCGACTTGAAGTAGACGAACAGCAGGATGTAGACGCCGGCCATAGCCACCGGGATGAAGGAGTCGGCCTTGAGGGTCTCGCGGTCGCCCTTGATGCTGGCGTCCGCCACCAGCTGCTGCTCGGCCGTCCGTGAGACCGCGGTCTGCGCCGCCGACAGCTTGGTGCCGTCCAGGCCGGTCACTTCCTCGAGGAACAGGAACTTGCTCGGCACCGGCGCCTTGTACTCCTGATACACCGCCGGGGCGGTGGCCGAGAGATGCTCGGCGGTGAAGCGGTCCTTGGCGTAGCCGAGGCCAGGGCCGCCGAGGAGGCCGGCCGACATCATGCCGATGCCGCCCATAATCGACATCGCGACGGCGCCGGTCCGCGGAAACCGGTCTCCCACCACCGCCAGCATCGTCGGCCAGAAGAACGTCTTGCCCAGGGCGTAGACCGCGAGCGCGACCATCGCGCCGACGAAGGTCTCGATGCCGCTGACCATGCGCAGGCCGATGGCCCCGAGGATCGCGCAGATGAAGAGCAGGCCGATCGGCGAGATCTTGAGCGTCCGCTCGATGAAGCTCGCCGAGAAGCGCAGCGAGAACATCAGCAGCGAGGTGAACACGAACAGGATCTTGCCCTGCGCCGGCGTCAGGATGTTGCCGGTGATGTTCTGGATCCAGCCGTCGGTGCCGAGCTCCACCGCCCCGACCAGCGTGTGGGTGAGGAAGAGGACGAACAGCAGGATCGATCCGACCGAGAAGTTGGTCTGCACGCCAACCGCGATCAGCAGCGCGAAGGCGACCGCCCACGACAGCCAGCTCCAGGCCGAGGATACGAAGAACGAGCTGTTGGTGAAGAACAGCAGGATGCCGCCGAGCTGATCCTTGAAGAAGAGGCCGACGAGGACGCACGCCACCAGCGCGCCGAGCAGGCCCACCTGGTGCAGCATCTGACCGACGCTGAGCCCCTTGGCCGAGGCTTCCGACTTGGGGAAGGTCTGCCCGTAGAAGGCGAAGCCGTAGAGCACGGTCGGGACCAGGAAGAGCCCCAGCTGCACCTTCCAGCCGACGTGCATGCCGTCGCCGAGGATCCAGCCCACCAGCCCGCCGAGCACCAGGCCTGCCGGCCAGCTGGCGTGGAGGATGTTCAGATAGTGGGTGCGGTTGTTGGGGAAGAGCGTCGAGACCAGCGGGTTGGCGACCGCCTCGAGCGTGCCGTTGGCCAGCGCGAAGATGAACGTGCCCAGATATAGGAACATGTAGGCTGTTCCCTGGGCCTGGCCGCCGTTGGCGCCGAAGGTGACGAAGGCCGAAAGCACGTGGAAGAGGAACGCCGCGACGATCAGCTTGCCGTAGCCGATCTTGTCGACGACGACGCCGCCGATGATGATGCCGAAGCAGAAGCCGGTAAAGCCGGCGCCGCCGATGGCGCCGAGCTGCGCGCCGGTGAAGCCGAATTCGGCCGCCCAGTTGGCGAGGATGCCGCCGCGGATGCCGAAGCCGATGCCGGCGGCCAAAATGGCCAGGAAGCCCGCCCACAGGAGCCGCTTGGCGTTGTGCGCGATGGGTTCGTCCCGCAAAGTTGTCGCGTTGGTCATTGAGTCTCTCTTGTCGATGTGACTGAGTGAACGGGCGGCTAATCGCTCTTGTCGTCGGGTCGCGACGCCGGCATCCGGCCTGGTCGCACGAGCACCCCCCAACGCGGCGGCTATTGTGCCATAGCCCGTCTTTTTTCGGTCAGGCCTTCGCCGGAGGGGTTCGTGGTCGACTGCGGAGCGAAAAGCGGTAGGATGTTCGCGATTATGACCTTCACATCCCGAATCCTGTTCGTCGCCGGTCTCCTGACCGGCATCCTGGCCCACGGCGCGGGCACACCGGCGGCGGCGCAGGCACCGCCCGCCCCGGCCGGCAAGCACATCGTGCTGATTGCCGGGCGGCCGAGCCATCCGTCCGGCATGCACGAGTTCCGGGCCGGCTGCCTGCTGTTCGCGAAGGCGCTCAGCGGCGTCCCCGGCGTCTCGGTGCAGGTGTATTTCAACGGCTGGCCGACCAAGACGGTCGACGGCCAGGTGGTGGACGACGATGCCGCGCTCGACACCGCGGACGCGATCCTGATTTATGCGGATGGTGGCAAGGGGCATCCGGCGATTCAGGGCGATCGGATCAAGGTGCTCGACCGGCTGGCCGCGAAAGGCGTGGGGCTGGGCTTCGCGCATTACGCGGTGGAAGTGCCGGTCGGTGCGCCGGGCGAGGCGATGCACCGCTGGGTGGGAGGGTTCTACGAGGACCATTTCTCCGTCAACCCGATGTGGACGCCCCCCTTCGACAAGTTCCCCGTGCACGCGGTGACCCGCGGCGTCCAGCCGTTCGCGACGCTGGACGAGTGGTACTTCAATATGCGGTGGTCCACGGACCCGGCGGTCAAGGCCCGGATCACCAACCTGCTGGTAGCGACGCCAGGCGACGAGGTCCGCAAGGGGCCGTATGTCTCTCCCAAGGGCCCTTACGATCACATCGTCGCCGACAGCGGCAAGCCCGAGACGATGATGTGGGTCTACGAGCGCCCGGACGGCGGCCGGAGCTTCGGCTTCACCGGCGGCCATACCCACGCACACTGGGGCAATGCCAATCAGCGCAAGCTGATGCTGAACGCGCTGCTGTGGATGGCGAAGGTCGAGGTGCCGGCGCACGGGGTCGAGGACACGATCACGCCCGCCGA
>JAYTEJ010000467.1:0-3495 GCA_043735365.1 Acidobacteriota bacterium | reverse complement strand
GGCGCGACTGTTTCCGCAGCTGATCCGGGCCAGGACCCTTCGCGACTTCGATGCGGTCCGCGGCAATCCGGACGCGGCACCCTCGGCGTCCCGTGCCTTTCTACGCGGCGATCGCCTGCTGGTCCGCGTGCCGGTGTTCGACTCGAGGGGGGCCGACGTGACAGTGTCCGCGAGCGTGCTCAACGGACGCGGGGAGTTGATGCGGAATCTGGAAGAGATGCCCGGCGCCGGCGCGGCGCAGTTCGGACTGCCGCTCTCGTGGCTCGGCCCCGGAGCCTACCTGCTGCAGATTGTCGGGCGGACCGCGACCGGCGCCACCACCGAGCGTCAGGGGTTCACCGTCCGCTGGTGAGCGCCGCCAGGCGTCAGCTCCGCACGCCGCGAAGCCGTTCGGCCGCCCGCGCCAGCGTCTCGTCTTTCTTGGCGAAGCAGAAGCGCAGCACCGCCGGCGCCGCCGACGCGTGCAGGAAAGGGGAGGTCGGAATCGACGCCACGCCGTGCTCCCGCGTCAGCCGCACCGCAAACCCGGCGTCGGGCTCGTCGGTGAGGGCCGAGTAGTCCATCAGCTGGAAGTAGCTGCCGCGGCTCGGCAGCGGCCGGAACCGCGATCCGTCCATCAGCTCGAGGAACAGATCCCGCTTGCGCTGGAAGAACGGCCCCAGCGCCGCCAGCCGCGCCCGGTCGGCCAGGAACTCCGCGAAGGCGTACTGCACCGGCGTGTGGGTCGAGAAAGTGACGAACTGATGCACGCGGCGGAACTCCGCGGTCAGCGCCGCGGGCGCCGCGGCATCGCCGACCTTCCATCCGGTCACGTGGAACGTCTTGCCGAAGGAACCAATCACGAAACTGCGCGCCGCGAGCTCCGGATGCCGCGACAGGCTCTCGTGCCTGAGCCCGTCGAAGATGATGTGCTCGTAGACCTCGTCGCTGATGATCAGGATGCGGGTGCCCGAGACGATGGCGGCGAGGGCGTCGAGGTCGGCGGCGCCGAGCACGGTGCCGGCGGGATTGTGCGGCGAGTTGACGAAGATCAGGCGAGTGCGCGGTGTCACCGCCGCGGCGACGGCGGCCCAGTCCACCGCGTACGCCGGCCAGGTCAGCGGGACGAACACCGGGACGCCGCCGTTCAGCTGGATCGCGGGCACGTACGAGTCGTAGCAGGGCTCGAGCACGATGGCCTCGTCGCCACGGTGCAGCACCGCCGCGGCGGCGGCAAAAATCGCCTCGGTCCCGCCCGACGTCACGGTCACTTCGGTGTCCGGGTCGTAGGATCGGCCGTAGAGATCCGCGAACTTCGCGGCAATCGCCTCGCGCAGTACCGGTACTCCCTGCATCGGCGCGTACTGGTTGCGACCGGCGCGCATGTGTCCGGCGACCGCCTCGACCAGCGCCGGGTCGCAGTCGAAGTCCGGAAACCCCTGGGACAGGTTGATCGCGCCGAGCTCCGCCGCCAGGCGCGACATGACGGTAAAGATCGTCGTCCCGACGGCTGGCAGCTTTGACGCGATCGCGACCGGCGACTTCATAACCGCTCGAACGTGCCGGTGGCGCGGTTCTTCGTCACCGCGTTCCAGGCAAAGTGCTGACCGTTCATCGCCACGTAGACCCCGGGCGGCAGGACCTGCACGAACGACAGCGCGCTGCCGAGATTGAAGAGCCCGTCCGAGCTGCCGAACGCATAGGGCACCATCGCGCCGGTCAGCACAACCGTCTTGGCGGCCAGCCCCGCGGCGGCCAGCGCGCCGGCCGTCTGCACCATCGTGTCGGTGCCGTGGGTGACCACCAGCGCCTGCTCGGAGCTGGCCCGGGCACGGCCGACAATCACGGCGCGGCCGGCGTCGTCCAGATCGAGGCTGTCGGCCATCATCACGGTCTCGACGGTGATGTCGAGCCGGCTGCGTCCGAGCCGGAGCATCTCGGGAAGATGGGTGTCGCGGAAGAACAGGCGTCCGGTCAGCTCCTCATACTGCTTGTCGAAGGTGCCGCCGGTGACCAGAATCCGGATCTGCATGGAAGAAAGCCTGAACGCGTGACTGACAGAAGTGGCAGCCGCCCGACGAAAGCGGCGGTGCGGCCGTTGAGTATTGTAGTGCGCCCACCGTCCGGCGGCGGGCGCAACCCCGGATGGCTCAGCAGCTTAGCCCAGGGGCCGAGCCGGCAAGGGGTTCCGGTACCTCCTTTGAAGCTTTATCGGCTTACCTGAGGAGGTAGTAATGTTCGCAGCAGCAGCGATTTTGATTGGTGTCGTCGGCGTGTTGTTCGTGCGCCGCCGCAGCGTTCGGAAGGCAGCAGGCCGCCTGACCCCGGCCGCCTGAGCGCGCGCCGAACGCCTGACCATGACGCGGCGCCGACGAGGTTCTGCCTCGGGGCGCCGCGTCTTTCTTCGAGAGCCCGTTCGCGTCCGCACGATCCCGTCTCACGCGACCGCACGCGCCCGCAGCGCGGCAAGCGCGGCGAGCACCACCAGGTAGCACAGCGTGATGATCGACAGCGCCATGAACGCGCCATAGGCGGCACGTCCCATCACGTCGAACAGGCTGAATGCAATCACGGCCAGCGCCGCGCCGGCGGTCCACCGCAGCGCGCGAGGCAGTCGATCGGCATAATTCACCAGGAACACGACCGCCGGCATCGAGACGAGAAAGACGTAGTCCCACCCCTGCGGCGAGAGCAACGGGATGCAGGTGAGGAGCAGCGCCGCTTCGAGCCCTTCCGGGAACCGCACCCGCCGGCGCTGCAGCACGACCACCACGGCCACCGCCACCACCGCTCCTGAAACGGCCATCGCCAGGGCCGCCGCCGTTGCGCCCGGTCCCAGCCACTTCACGAACATCCCGGCGATCGAGACATTGTCCGCGTTAGCCAGATTCGGCGCGGTCGAGGTCGTGACCGTCCGCCACCATGCCTGGTGCAGTGCGATGTTGCCCGCCCACCCGTAGACCAGCGCCGGCAGCGCCAGCAGACCGCCGAGCGACACCCCGGCCGCGGCCGCGGCCGTCCACCGCCGCCGCGCCAGCAGCCACGGCAGGAAAATCACGGCATAGGGCTTGACGACGATGGCGAGGGCGATGAGGAGGCCGGCGGCGGCCTCTTTCGAGCGGCGCATGGCCAGGACGGCGGCGACGACGAGCACCGCGAGCAGCGTGTTGACCTGGCCGAGCACCACTTCATGGGCGAGGAACTTGGCCATCGCGACGAGCGCCGCGGTGACGAGCAGCCATGCCGGGCGACGCCGCTCGGGCAGCAGCGAGGGGCCGAGGGCGAGCAAGGCGACGACCAGGGCGATCGAGATCACGTACCAGGCGGCCTTGGCGGTTTGCAGCGGCAGGGCGCCGCCGGGAACGGCCAGCACCGCGAAGGCGGGGAGATATTTGAACTGGTAGTGGTGGTCCTCGGCCCGGTAGAGCGGCTCCGCGGCCCGCGCCCGGACGGCGGCCTTCCAGTAGACCTCGAGATCGGGCATCTTGCGCGAGACTTTCGGGGCGAAGAGGGCCG
>JAYTEJ010000466.1:0-3872 GCA_043735365.1 Acidobacteriota bacterium | reverse complement strand
GTGCAAGCAGGATGCCACGAACCGCAGAGGCCGGCCGCGGCTCAGGGGGCGCGCCGAACCGGGCGTGAGACCCTCGTTTCCGCGAGCGGCAGCGCCGGCCGGCCCGCCTCGGCCCATGCGGCGGCGATGAGCGAGGCGACGTCCGTGATGGAATCCGATACCCGCTGCTCGAGAATCGGACCGGCCTTTTCCTGGAACGCCGCGAAATACAGGTCGTCGTAGCTCTCACGCCCCTGGACGGCGGCCTTGTCGGCGTCGAGAATCGGCTGCACCAGCGGGAAGCTGGCCAGCAGGGTGGCGAAAATCAGATCGCGCACCGAGCTCACCGGGCCGACCGGCCGGGGGGTGATCCGCAGGCCTGGCCGGGCCCGCTCGAACAGGTCGGCTTCGAAGCGCGAATGGATGCCGGCCTGCCCGGTGAGCTGGCCGTCGTAATTGAGCGCGGCGTGAAACGGCACATGGGCGTCGGCGGCGTAGTGCGCCAGCACCGACGAGAAGAACCGGATGTTGGCACGCGAGTAGCCGGCCTTCTGCGTGAACGCCTCGACCAGCTTGTTGTAGATCTCCTCGGTCCGCCACGGCAGCGTGCCGTTCTTCTGCACCATCGGCAGCCCGTATCGGGCGACCGCCGCGTCGTAGTCGCGCGGCAGCGCGGTAAACGGAGAGGCGCCGTAGGCATCGAGGTCGAGGAAATGCCGCGGCGGCTCCTCCAGCCAGCCCGCCGTCCTCCACAGGTCAGGATCCACGGCGTGCTCGACGACTTCGACCTGGTACTTTTCGAAGAACGGCCGGATCTCGGGCGGCAGCAGCGACACCGCCCGCGTCATGATGAATTTATGAGCCTCGAAGCCCCAGGCGGCGGCCGGCCGCGGCACCGCGCCGCAGCCAAGCACCAGCAGGGCGACGACGCAAGACCTGCGCATGCACCTACTATACCGTCCGCATCAGCCGCCGGAGCGTCCGCAGGTTGCGTGCATCCCAGGGATCGACGTCGCTCCGCCGCCGGCTCTCGGGCGTTTCGAGCTTGGGGGTCTCGAGCAGCATCGGCAGGCCGGCAAATCGCGGGTCGCGGAGCAGCCGCCGGAACGGCTCGGGGCCCAGACAGCCCTTGCCGATATGTTCGTGCCGATCCACCCGGCTGCCGCATGGCTTCTTCGAGTCGTTCAGATGGAACACCCGCAGCCGTTCGAGACCGACGAGGCGATCGAAGTCGCGGAAGGTGTCGTCGTAGCCGGGGGGAGAGCAGACGTCGTAGCCGGCGGCCAGCAGGTGGCAGGTGTCGAGACAGACGCCGACGCGCGGCGACCCGTCCAGCGCCGCGATGATCGCCGCGAGATGCTCGAAGCGGTGCCCCAGATTCGTGCCCTGCCCGGCGGTATGCTCCAGCAGCACCATCGTTCTGGCCCGCGGCCGCGCCGCCATCACGTCCGCCAGTCCCGCGGCAATCAGCCGCAGCCCTGCCTCCTCCGTTCCCGTCGTATAGGCGCCGGGATGCATCACCAGGCCGTCGAGGCCGAGGGCTTCGGCGCGATCGAGCTCCTCGCCGAGCGCCGCAATCGACTGGGCGCGGAGCGCCGGCGAGGCGGCGGCGAGGTTGATCAAGTAGCTGTTGTGCGCGACCACCGGGCCGATGCCGGTCTCGTCGATCCGCCGGCGGAACAGCGCAATCTCCTCCGGCGGCAGCGGCCGCGCCCGCCACTGCCCGGCGGACTTGGTGAAAATCTGCAGCGCCTGGCAGCGCGAGGCGTGCGCGCGATCGACGGCACGGGGCAGCCCGCCGGCAATGGACATGTGGGCGCCGAGGCGGGGCATCTCAGGCGGCGTCCGGCAGGCAGGTGCGGCACACGGGCGACACACTCATTCGCCGAACACTTCGGCGTCGAACCGGAAGATGCGGGCGCCGTGCTGCCAGGCGTCGGGCGGCAGTCCCGCCTTGACGCAGGTCTGGCGCAGGAACTGCGCGGCCGTCCAGCCCCACTCGGTCGCCACCTGCGGCAGCAGCAGTCCCCGCCGCGCCCCCTGCTCGGCGACCAGGCCATGGCGTCCGATGGTGATGGCGTCCGGCTGCCCGGGATCGATGGGCTCGAGCGGACCGAGCACCGAGACCTCGACGGCCAGCTCCGGGATCTCCGCCGGCGTGACCGCCGGAAAGCGCGGATCCTCGGCGGCCGCGTCGGCCGCGCACCGCGCCACGGCACGACCCAGATCGCGGGTCGGCTGGAGCGTCCCCAGGCACCCGCGCAGCGTGCCCCGCGCCTTGAGCGTGACGAACACGCCCGATGCGGCCGGCAGCTCGATCGGCGCGCGCGGCGGCGCCGCTCCGCTCACCCTCGCTTCGACCGCCCGCCGGGCCAGCTCGATCAGCGCCCGCCGCTCGCTCTCACTGAGCATCGCCGAACACTCCGAACGCCGCCGCCAGGTAGCCGACGACGGTGTGGTCGTCGCCGGAGATGTGTCCGGAGTGCGCGTAGTGCAGCACCCGCGCCGACGTCGCCCCGAGCGCCCGCGCCGCCAGCATCACCGCCACCGCCGCGCCGCCGCCGCAGGCCACGTAGCGCCCCCGCTCACCCTCCGGATAGCTTTCGAACCGGTCGAGCAGCCCCGCGGCGTCGAAGGCGGTGACGTGGGCCGCGACCTCGGCATCGAGCGCGGTGGCGGTCCCGGCGTCGAAGTAGTGGGACAGATCGGTGCTGCCGACGAGCAGCGCCCGCCGCCCCGCACACGCCGCGATCAGGGCCGCGGCCAGCGACTCGATGGTGGCCCGCCGCTGATGGCCGAGGAGGACCGGGACGATCGGCAGCGCCGGAAAAACGCGCTTGAGAAAGGGCAGCTGCATCTCGAGCGAGTGCTCGCGCGCATGCGCCTCCGGCAGCGCCCGGACAACCGGGGAGGCGAGCAGGGCGCGGACCCCCTCGGCATCGACGTCGACCTGTCCGAGCGGGCACTCGAAGGCGCCGCCGGGCCAGACCGCGGCCCCTTCGAAGCCGACAAAGTGCGAGGGGCCGACCAGCATCGCGACGTCGAACTCGCCGGACGCCGCCGCCTTGTAGGCGTAGGCGCCCACCGGTCCCGAGAACGACAGGCCGGCATGCGGCGCCAGGATCGCCCGGACGCCGCCCGGCCCCTCTGGGGCCGCCGCCAGATAGGCATCGACGTCGCGCCGGAGCGCCCCGGCCGTGCCCGGATACCACGTCCCCGCCACTGCCGCCGATCGGATGGCCATGTTGTACCTCAGGGGGATGCCGACGCTCGCGAGCCGCAACTCGTTGGTGATAGCATCCGCCAGATGTCCCACCGATTTACCCGCGACGACCTCGAACGCGTCGCGCGCCTGGCGCGGCTCGAGCTCGACGCCTCGGAACTGGCGCTCTTCTCGCACCAGGTCGCCGGCATTCTCGCCTACGCCGAACAGATTCAGGGCGTCGACACCACCGGGGTCGAGCCCACCGCCCACGCGCCCGGCAGCGCCGGCGCGATGCGCGACGACCGCGTCCTCCCGTCTCTGCCGCGGGCGGCGTCGCTGCCCGCCGCCGCCGACGCCGACGTCGCCGCCGGTCTCTTCAAAGTACCACGGGTGCTCGGCTGATGGCAGCCCTCGACAGCGCCCTCGACATCCGCGACGCCGTGCGCTCCGGCCGGGCGTCCGCGGTGGAGATCTGCACGGCCGCGCTCGACCGCATCGCCGCCGCCGACGGCCCCATCAACGCCTTCCGCGCGCTGGCCCCCGAGCGGGCGCTGGCGCGCGCCGCCGCTCTCGACGAGCGCCGCTCCCAGGATCTGCCGCTGCTGGGAGTGCCGGTCGCCGTCAAGGACAACATCTGCACGCGCGGCATCGCCACCACCGCCGGCTCGCGGATGCTCGACGGCTACCT
>JAYTEJ010000465.1:0-2933 GCA_043735365.1 Acidobacteriota bacterium | reverse complement strand
GGCGGCGGTAGCACTAATATGCTACCATCGAGCATGACCAAGGAAGTAACACTGCGCCAGGCCGGCGGCTCGGTGAGCGCAACGCTGCCCAAGGACATGGCCGACCGCTTGCGGTTGGAGGCCGGCGACCGCGTCTTAGCCGTGGAAACCGATCGCGGAATTCTCTTGACCCCCTACGACCCTGATGCCGAAGAGGCCTTGCAAGTCGCCGCCAGGGCTGCGAAAAAGTACCGGAGTGCCCTTCGGGAGTTGGCGAAGTAGCCGATGGCCAAGCGTCCTGGGCAGGAGCCCAGGTGGCTGACCCGGCTCGTCGTCGACGCCATCCACAACGACCAACTCCGCGAACACGGCGGGCTGCCAGGAGTCCGGGACGACAACGCGCTTGAATCGGCGCTGGCCAGACCGCGACAGAAGTGGCACTACTCCGAGCGCGCTGATGTGCCCCTGCTCGCCGCGGCGTACGCGTTCGGGCTGGTGCGGAACCACCCGTACCGCGACGGCAACAAACGCATCGGGTTCCTGGCCATGGTGACCTTCCTCGGCGTCAACGGCTATAGTTTCTCGGCCAGCGAAGCCGAAGTGGTGGCCGAAATCCTGGCCCTCGCAGACGGCAGCGTTTCAGAAGAAGCGATTGCCGATTGGATTCGTCCACACAGCTCGAAGCGCCAGTAGGCAGCCTAAAGACCAGCGGCGGAACTTCGGCTGCGAGCACGACGAACTGTGCCTTGCCCTTCCGCTCGTTGCCCGTCACTGCTGGTTATCAACGCTGCGGTCCCCCTCCAGGAGGGCGCGCATAGCGGCAGGAGCCTGGGCCAGGAGCGCGTCGATCTTCGACGGGTCCTTGCCGCCAGCCTCGGCGAAGTCGGGGCGGCCGCCGCCGGCGCCGCCGACAATGGGCGCCAGCGCCTTGACGATCTTCCCGGCCTGGATCCTGCCGGTCAGGTCCTTGGATACCGACACCACCAGGCTGACTTTGCCGTCGGCCTCCGAGGCGATGACCACGACGCCGCTGCCGAGACGATCGCGCAGCGAGTCGGAGACGCTGCGGAGCGCCGCCTTCTCGAGGCCCGCGACCCGCCTCGTCACCAGCTTCACTCCGGCCACATCCACCGGCGCGTCATCGGCCGCGGCGGGACCGCTGCCGCCGCCAAGCGCCGCTTTCAGCTTCAACTGATCGACTTCCCGGGTGAGCCGCCGCGACTCGCCCTGCAGCTTGTGCACGGCTTCGACGGCGTGGGCGCCGGTGGTCGACAGCGCCTGCAGGATTTCCGCGAGGACACCGCGATCCTGCTGGGCGCGCGCTACCGCCGCGGCGCCGGTCAGCGCCTCGATGCGCCGCACGCCAGCCGCCACTCCGCTTTCTTCAGTGATCGTAAAGAAGCCGATATCGCCCGTCGCACCCGTATGCGTGCCGCCGCAGAGCTCGGTGCTGAACCCCCCCACCGACACGACCCGCACCTTGTCGCCATATTTCTCGCCGAAGAGCGCCATCGCCCCGGCCGCGATCGCGTCCGCGGTGGAACGGATCTCGGTCTCGACCTTGGTGTTTCGGTAGATCTGCTCGTTGACGATGCGCTCGATCTTTTCAAGATCCTGCCGCGAGATCGCGGAGAAGTGGACGAAGTCGAAGCGCAGCCGGTCGGGCGAGACCAGCGAGCCGGCCTGCTTGACGTGTCCGCCGAGTACCTGGCGCAGCGCCGCATGGAGCAGGTGGGTGGCGGTGTGATTCCGGCGGGTGGCGTCACGCACATCGGACGCCACTTCCGCGGTCAGCGACTGCCCTTGACGAATCGTGCCGCGCTCGACGCGGACGACGTGCAGGCGGGGGCGGTTGGGCAGCGGCCGCACGACGCGCTCGACCATTGCCTCCGCGCCGTCCGGCGACGTGAACCGGCCGGCATCCGACACCTGTCCTCCGGCCTCCAGATAGAAAGGCGTCCGTCCGACCGCGAGCAGGCCGCTCGCGCCGGTCGTCAGCTCGGTGACCGCGCGGCCCTCCGGATCGAAAAGCGCCACGACCGGCACCGCTTCGATGCGGGTGTGCTCGTAGCCCTCGAACGCGTCGCCCGCCGCCTCCAGCGCGCGGTCGAGCGCCGGAGACAGGTCGAGCGTCAGCGCCTTGCCGGCATCCCGGCCGAAACTGCTCCCCGCGCGCGCCTTGACGCGCTGCCCTTCCATCGCGCGCTCGTAGCCTTCGCGATCGAAGCCGATGCCGCGCTGCGACGCGAGGTCCTCCATGAAATCGACTGGCACGCCGAGCGAATCGTAGAGGCGGAACGCCTCGTCTCCCGGCAGCGCCGCACCGGCCGTCGCCGCCCGGTCCAGAGCTTCTTCGAGCCGCGGCAGGCCCGCGGTCAGCACCGCATCGAAGCGCTCTTCTTCGCTGCGGACGACGCGGACGATGGCGTCGCGATTGCCCGGCAGCTCGGGGTAGGCCCCGCCCATGTCCGCCACCACGACGTCGACGAGATCGTGGAGGACAGGGTCGCGGAAACCGAGCTTCTTGCCGTGCCGCATCGCCCGCCGCATGATCTTCCGCAGCACGTAGCCGCGCCATTCGTTGGAGGGGACGACGCCGTCGGCGATGAGGAAGGTCATGGCGCGGAGATGGTCGGCAATCACCCGCATCGAGACGTCGGATGGGTCATTCAGGCTCGACGCGTATTTCAGCCCGGCGCGCTCGCCAATCGCCGACAGGATCGGGGTGAAGAGATCGGTGTCGTAGTTCGAGAGCGTGCCCTGGATGACGGCGGCGATCCGTTCGAGCCCCATTCCGGTATCGATCGACGGCGCCGGCAGCGGCTCGAGCGTGCCGTCCGGCTGGCGATCGAACTCCATGAAGACGTTGTTCCAGATTTCGACGAAGCGGTCGCAGCTGCAGTCGACGCCGCGGCAGGCGCGGCCCTGCCGCTCCTCGTCGCACGGCAGGTGCG
>JAYTEJ010000464.1:0-2118 GCA_043735365.1 Acidobacteriota bacterium | reverse complement strand
TGAGCCGGCGGCCGGCGAGCAGGTGCAGATGGACGTGGAAGACGGTCTGGCCGGCGTCGGCGTTGCAGTTGAAGACGGTGCGGTAGCCGCCCGGGCCGTAGCCGTGCTCTCCGGCGATGGCCGCCGCGGTCCGCACCAGCCTCCCGATCAGCCCGTCGTCGGCCGTGGTGATTTCGTTGAGGCTGGCGATGTGGCGCCGCGGGATGACGAGGACGTGCAACGGCGCCTGCGGGGTGATGTCCCTGAACGCCACGACCTCGTCGTCTTCGAAGAGCACGGCGGCGGGAATCCCGCCGTCGACAATCCGGCAGAACAGGCAATCCGACACCCTACCTCCTGAGCACCGCCACGCGCGGAATGTCCTGCAGGTCGCGGCAGACGCGGACGGCTTCCCAGCCGGAGTGCTGCGCGGCGGCGAGCACGCCGGTTTCCTGGCCGTCACCGAACTCCATGATCAGCGCCCCGCCCGGGGAGAGGTACGCGGGTGCGGTGTCGAGCAGCCGCCGCACCAGCGCAAGGCCATCGCCCGGCCCTCCAAACAGGGCCAGGGCGGGCTCGTGCTTCCCGACTTCGGGCTGGAGCGCCTGACGATCCACGTCCCGGACGTATGGCGGATTGGACACGATCAGATCCGCGAGCGGCACCCGGTGGTCGAGCAGATCGGCCTGGACGAAGCGCAGCCGGGCCTCGACGCCGTGCCGCCGGGCGTTGCGCGCCGCCACCGCCAGCGCCGCCGCGGAAAGGTCGGTGGCGGTGACCCGTGCCGCCGGCCACTCCGTGGCGAGGGAGACGGCGATGGCCCCGCTGCCGGTACCGACGTCGACCACCGTCTCGGGCATTCCGTGATCGCCGGCGTAATGGAGCGCCTGTTCGACGACCAGTTCGGTTTCGGGGCGGGGGATGAGCACGTCCGGGGTCACCGCGAAATCGAGGCCCCAGAACTCGCGCTGGCCGGTGATGTACGCCACCGGCTCGCGGTTCAACCGCCGCGCGATCAGCGGCAGCAGCCGCTCCCGAAAATCCGGGGGAGCGGGGTCGCGCCAGCGCGCCACCAGCGCGGCGCGGTCCCAGCCAAGCACGTGGCGGGCCAGTACTTCGGCGTCGAGCGCCGCATCTGCGGAAGACAGACCGGCCTCGGTGAGCGCCTGGCGCACGTCGAGGAGCCGTTCGTGGACGGAGGGCACGTCAGTGAACAGCGCCGCTCTCGGCGTCGGTCGCTTCCTTGAGCTTCTCCGACGTGAAGTGGGTGACGGCGGCGTCGATGAGCTCGCCGATGTCGCCGTCGAGCGCCTGGGTGAGCTGATGCATCGTGAAGCCGATGCGGTGATCGGTGATCCGGTTCTCCTTGAAGTTGTAGGTGCGGATCTTCTCCGATCGATCCCCGGTGCCGACCTGGGTGCGGCGGTCCTTGGCGATGGCTTCCTGCTGCTTGCGCATCTCCATCTCGTAGAGCCTGGAGCGCAGCACCTTCATCGCCTTGGCGCGATTCTTCACCTGCGACTTCTCGTCCTGCTGCGACACCACCGTGCCGGTCGGAATATGGGTGACGCGGACCGCCGAGTAGGTGGTGTTGACGCTCTGGCCGCCGGGACCGCTCGAGCAGAAAGTGTCGATGCGCAGGTCCTTGGCGTCGATGTGGATGTCGACTTCCTCGGCCTCCGGCAGCACCGCCACGGTCGCGGTCGAGGTGTGGATGCGCCCCTGGGCCTCGGTGGCCGGCACCCGCTGCACCCGGTGGACGCCGCTGTCGTACTTCAGCCGGCTGTAGGCGCCGCGGCCCTCGATGATCGCGGTCACTTCCTTGGTGCCGCCGGATCCATTCTCGCTGACGTTGAGGACGTCGACCTTCCAGCCCTGGCGCTCGGCGTAGCGCGTGTACATCCGGAAGAGGTCGGCGGCAAAGAGCGCCGCCTCGTCGCCGCCGGCACCGGCGCGGATTTCCAGCACCACGTTCTTGGCGTCGTTGGGGTCCTTGGGGACCAGCAGGGCGCGGATGTCTCCGAGCAGCGCGTCGCGGCGGGCTTCGAGCGACTGCAACTCCTCCTGCGCGAGGTCGCGCATGTCGGGGTCCTTCATCAGCTCCTCGGTGGCGGTGAGCTGCTCGACGACGGCGCGGTA
>JAYTEJ010000463.1:0-1734 GCA_043735365.1 Acidobacteriota bacterium | reverse complement strand
TCACCGATCGGCGCGTTTCCTCGAGACTGTAGCGGAGCATCTGCCGGGCGACATCGAGCGATTGACGCGCCGCTTCCGGAGCGCTCTGGAAGGACCCCGCCACCGCCTCGAGCTGCAGCGAGATCCCGGCCAGCCCCTGCTCGACGGTGTCGTGCAGCTCGCGCGCCACCCGGGTGCGCTCGTTGAGCACTGCTTGATACTGCTGGCGCTTCCGCCGCGCCACGGCCCGCATCCACAGGCCGCCGGCGCACGCGGCAATCGCCAGGATGGCGATCATCACGGCGGTGTGGCTCATCGTCCACCACGGCGCCGCCGCAACGACGCGGACATCGTCTGCGGAGCGCAGGAACAGGCGGAACGACGGCGGCGGTCCGCCCTGATAGGAATAGACCCCGGTGACCGAGAGCAGGCTGCCCGGCCGCATCCGGTCGACGGCGTTCGCCGCCTGACCGGTCTCGAGCCCGGCGTTGAAGATGGCATCCCCGACCCGGAGCACGAGCACGCGCTCGGCGGTGCCGGAGACCACGCTCAGCAGCCGGCCGTTGACGCGCACCAGCTCAGCGTCGTGGTCCGGCGTCAGCACCCGGTCCGGGGGGACGTCGAGCGGCGCCGGTTCCCGGCCCTGGCCGAGCACCCGCAGCACCGCGTTTCGAAGGATCGGTTTGCCCGGCGTCACCGCGGGGAAGCCCGCGGCCTCCACCAGATCGCCGACCCGCACCGCCGGCGTCTGCTCGGTTTCGATCCGCACGCCACCCGAGTCGTCCTTGACGTAGAACACGTTGACCAGGTACCGGAACGTCGCCGACGTGGTGAAATCGCTCATCGCCACCGGGGTGCCGGAAATCCGCGCCGTCACCACCCCGCGGACGCGGATGCGCCGGTTGACCTCGCCGGCGGGAGAATAGTTGTAGATGTTGCGGATGGCGCGCTCCGGCAGCGCGAACGGATCCGGGGCCGCCTCGATGACGCGCACGTCGGCGATCCGGCCGGCAAACAGCGACACGCCGCGCAGCTGCTCGGTCCGGCCGAAGAGGGTGCCGATGTTGCCGCGCAGCGCCACCCGCGCATCGATGAAGCGCCGCAGGTCAGCCGGCGACGAGTAATCCCAGAAAGAGGCCCGGACGATGCCGTCTTCGAGCGCGACGTCGGCGAACATCGTGTGGGACAGCGGATCGGACGACAGCCAGGCGCGCTGGACCACACCGACGACCTCGACGTAGTCGCAGTCGTAGCGCCCGGTCAGCATCGCCGAGTAGGCAATCGACCGGCCGGGCGGCAGCCGCGCGCGGCCAAGCTTGCGGACGTGGTCGGGGACGACGTTGGGGGCAAACCCGCCGCGTACGGTGGTGCCGGTAATCTCGACGATGTCCCCGGTCTCGAGCTCGTTCCAGGCCCCCGCCTTCGCGGGCTCGACCGGGTTGAGCACGAACTGGCCGAAGGCGCCGTCGTGCAGGACCAGCGTCGTGTGCTGCCACTCGTCGACGTGGGTGACGGTGCCGCGGATGCGGACCGGATAGCCGAGGGCGCCGCCGTCCTGGGAGAGCGCGCGGATGTCCTCGATGCGCGTCAGGACCGGCAGGCTGGCGGCGGGCTTCGCGCCCTGCGCGTCCGCGCCACGCGCCGGCAGCGCGCCCAGGACCACGACCAGGAGCGCAGCCATCAGACACGTCCGGCCGGAGGTCTTCCGCATGGGCGCCCGCATCGTAGCGCTCTCCCAGGGGTTCCGCAAGGTTC
>JAYTEJ010000462.1:0-4706 GCA_043735365.1 Acidobacteriota bacterium | reverse complement strand
GCCAGCGTGCCGCCGATTGCCATCTGGTTGCAGACCTTGCAGATCTGGCCGGCGCCGGCGTCGCCGATGCGGACGATGCGATCGGGGTTGCCCATGGCCTCGAGCATCGGCCGGACGGCGGCAAAGGCCGCGGCGTCGCCGCCCACCATGATCGAGAGCGTGCCGCTGATGGCGCCGATGTCGCCGCCGCTGACCGGGGCGTCGAGCATGGCCGCGCCGAGCTCGGCGGCGCGCGCCGCCAGCCGACGGGCCGCGGCCGGCGCGATGCTGCTGTGGTCGATGAGGATGGTGCCGGGCTGGAGCGCGCCGAAGACGCCGTCCGGTCCTTCGAGCACCAGCGCCACGTCCGGCGAGTCGGGCAGCATCGTGATCAGGCGGGTGGCCTGCCGCGCGACCTCGGCCGGAGTCGAGGCCCGCGTCGCCCCGGCGCGGACGAGCTCGTCCACCGGTCCGGGGCTGCGGCTGTGGACGACGAGCGGGTAGCCCTTTTTGCGCAGATTGAGCGCCATGGGCCGGCCCATGAGGCCGAGGCCAATGAAACCGACGGTTTCGAGTCTCTCCATGTCAGAATCATCGCACGCGGACGCCCGGCGGTCTGCGGCGGGCCGCGGGTGGCCGCTGGGGGAGCGCTGTTCAATCGTGTAACCCATCGACGATTTTGTAATCAGCGTGCGTTTTTCCGTCAGATACGAAGCCAGCCGATCGCAAAATCGTCAATGTTTTTCGCGTCTGTAATCGCGCGGGCGCGGAACGAATCGTGAAGAGGTCGCCAGGTACATGGGTTTGATGTCAGCGTTTTCCACGGACGTGGCGATAGATCTCGGCACGGCCAATACCTGTGTGTTTGCGCGCGGCCGCGGCATTGTCCTCAACGAGCCGTCGATTGTCGCGTTCAACACCGCCACCGGCGCGATTGAGGCGGTGGGTCTCGAGGCTCACGAGATGCTGGGGCGGACGCCGCCCAACATCAAGCCGGTACGGCCGATGCGCGACGGCGTGATCGCCGACTTCGACGCCGCCGAGAAGATGCTCATGTATTTCGTGCGCAAGGCCCACGGCCGGCGCGCTTTCGTGCGGCCGCGCCTGGTGATCGGCGTGCCCCCGGAGATCACCCCGGTCGAGCGCCGGGCGGTGAAGGACAGCGGTTTCCGCGTCAAGGCCAGCGAAGTGCACCTGGTGGACGAGTCGATGGCGGCGGCGATTGGATCCGGCCTGCCGGTCCAGGAGCCGGCGGGCAACATGATCATCGACATCGGCGGCGGCACGACCGACATCGCCGTCATCTCTCTGGCCGGCACCGTCTACGGCAAGTCGCTGCGCGTCGCCGGCGACGCGATGGACGAGGCCATCCTTCAGTACATGCGCAAGTCGCGCGACCTGCACATCGGCGAGCGCACGGCTCAGGCGATCAAGTACGAGCTCGGCTCAGCCGCGCCGCTCGACGTCGAGCTGTCGATGGAAGTCAAGGGCCGCCACGCGCTGGAGGGGGTGCCGCGCACCGTCACCGTGACCGACACCGAGATTCGCGAGGCGCTGGCAGAGCCGCTGCGGCAGATCTGCCAGGCGGTGCGCGACTCGCTCGAGAAGATTCCGCCCGAGCTCTGCGCCGACATCTACGACCGCGGCGTCGTCCTCACCGGCGGCGGCGCGCTGCTGCGCAACCTCGATGCGCGGCTGCGCGACGAGACCGGCCTGCCGGTGCTGGTAGCCGAGAACCCGCTCACGTCGGTCGTGCTCGGCGCCGGGATGATCCTCTCCGACCTGCCGCTGCTCCGCAAGGTGTCCTGGGGCTAAGACCTCGCACCGACGCCGCCGGACGAGCTCCGGCGCGTCCCCGCTGGCACGGATGTTCCTATCAATTGTGGTGATACGTGCGGATCACTCAAAAGGGGAACATCGATGGAACAAACCAACACCACAAACTCCGAAGCTGGCCGCGCCGGCGGCATCATCGACCGCGTCCGCGATCGCGCCGGGGCGCAGCTGTCCAGCCAGAAGGATCGCGCAACCGATGGGCTCGGCTCAGTCGCCGAGGCCGTGCGGCAGAGCTCACGCCACCTGCGGGATTCGCAGCACGACACCATCGCGCAATACGTGGACAAGGCTGCGGACCAGCTCGATCGCTTCTCGACCGAGATTCGCAATCGCGACGTCGGCGAGCTCGCCACTGAGGTGCAGCGCTTCGCGCGGCGCCAGCCAGCGCTCTTCGTCGGCTCGGCGTTCGCGATCGGCATCATCGGCGCGCGGTTTCTGAAGAGCTCCGCCGATCACTCCAGCAACGGACCCGGTCTCGCCGGCTACGGCGGCCCCGCGCGCGGGCTCGACAACGCCGGCAGGAGGCTCGGATGAGCACTCCCGCCCATGACGAGCGCTCGCTCGGCGAGCTGTTCACCGAGCTGTCGCGCGAAACCGGCACTCTCATCCGTAAGGAAGTCGAGCTCGCGACCACAGAGATGACCGCGAAGGCCAGGGTCGCGGGTGGGCACGTGAGCATGGTCGCCGCCGGCGGCGCTCTGGCGCACGCCGGCCTGCTCGTCATTCTCGCCGCCTTCGTCGTCGGTCTGGCCCAGCTTGGCATCACGCCCTGGCTGGCCGCCACCGTCGTTGGCGTGCTGACCGCAGTCGTTGGCTACCTGCTGGTCAACCGGGGCCTTGCCGCCCTCCGTCAGACCAGCATCGCACCTACCCGGGCCATCGAGGCCATGAAGGAGACCAGCACATGGACGACAAGACAAAAGGCGTAGGACCGGAACGTGCCGCGGGGCGCTCGGACGAATACGTGAGCGGACGTGAAGCGCTGGATAACGAAGGACGGATCGGCGAGCGCGGCACGTCGCGCATTCCGGGCCGCGATGGCGAGAGCGGGCGCATGCACGCCCCGGAATCGGCGCGCAACTTTCCCCCCTCTGCCACAGCAGCGCCGGACCAGGCCTCCGGGGCCGCACGGACGCGCGAGATTCGCGCCGAGATCGAGCAGACGCGCGGAGAGATGTCGGACACCGTCAACGCCATTCAGGATCGGCTGCGGCCGTCCAACCTTGCCGCCGACGCGGCCGAGAGTGTCAAGAGCTCCGTCAAGCAGGCGGCCGGGGAGCAGGCGCGCATGGTGGGGGATGCGGCGCGCGAGTTCGCCGACTCTGAACCTGTGCAGTACGTGCGCGCCAATCCCATCCCCGCCGCCATGGTCGGGCTCGGTATCGCCGGCCTGGCGTGGCTGGCCTTCGGTGGACGCGACGCGCGTGATCGCGACTCCCGCACCAGCGGCCGGACGGCACGGGACTGGCGGCGCATGAGTCCGTATGACGACGCCGATCGCTTCTATCGGGGGGGCGCCGGGCGCGGCGACGGCGGCTACGGCGGCTACGCCAGCCGCGGGGTCGACGCGAGGAGCGCCAGCTTTGGCGATGCCGGGTTTGGCGAGGCGGGCTATCCGGGTCAGAGCGGCTATGACGCCGCCGCCTTTGCGTCGGATGCGTCCTCCGCCGCGGGGCGCGCCTGGAGCGGGGCTGGAGCGGAAAGACGCTCCCGAACCGAGGCGGGAACCGAGGGCCGCTCCTGGACCGACGCGGGGGCCAGGGAACTCTCCGATGTGGGCGACGCCGCGGCTGACTTCGGCCGGCGGGCGCAGCGCAAAGGGCGCCAGGCGACCCGCACGGTGCAGCGGGCGTGGCAGCAGAACCCGCTGCTGATGGGCGCGGCGTCCGCCGTGCTCGGGCTGATGGTCGGCATGGCCATTCCCGAGACCGAAATCGAGAACGAGTACATGGGCGAGACGCGCGACAACGCACTGGAAGAGGTCCAGCAGACGGTCCGCGACACCGTCGGCAAGGTGCAGAACGCCGCGACCTCCGCGGTTGATTTGATCGCCGGCGGGAGCACGGAGTCCGGCCAGGCCGGAAGTTCAGGCCAGGGCGCCGGGTCGAACCAGGCTGGCGGGTCGAATACCGCGGCCAGGAACCAGGAGCAGAAGCCCATCGGCTCGTCGCAGCCGCCGCGCAAGCCGGGCGTCTAGCGT
The DNA here is from genome assembly GCA_043735365.1 of Acidobacteriota bacterium. Lineage (GTDB taxonomy): Bacteria > Acidobacteriota > Vicinamibacteria > Vicinamibacterales > 2-12-FULL-66-21 > JALZOC01. The sequence goes on along the minus strand of JAYTEJ010000462.1, from coordinate 691 downwards.
CAGGGGGCCGGCCGCGGGCCGGCCCCGTTTTTCGTCAGGGGCTCACCCCATCACATCGTCGAGCCAGAGGCGCACTTCCACCGCGAAGTCCCGGCCCCGGCCCTCGCGCAGCTCGCGCTCGAGCGCCGGGCCTCCGGCCGCGGCCGCCGACGGGCGGATCGATTCCTCCGCCTCGGTGCCTTCGAACAGGTCCACGAACACGCCCACCAGCAGCTCGCGATCGAGCGGCGAGCGCACCGAGGTCGGAGCCCCGCCCCCCAGTTCGATCCCGAAATGTTCCCCGCGCGATTCGGCCAGCAGAGTCAGAAAGAGGCGATCCGATTCGTCGCCGGCATTCCGCCCGCCCGACGCCAGCACCCGGGTCTCCTCATCGTCCGAGTCGCAGAACAGCTTTACGCCCGAGGGCAGGGTAATGACCCACGTCGCCCATATGACGTCGTCCCACCCCAGCGTCAGCAGCGTCCGCGATTTCAGGGTGGCGGCATCGAAGCCGCCGGCATCGTCCGCCAGCGCGCGGGTGATCAAATCGTCGAGCGGAATAGGATCGCGTGGAATGCGGAGTGGGTAGATGCCCTCGCGCGTGCGGAACTGCTTGACCCGCTCCTCGAGCGCTTCGAGAACGCGGACACGCAGGTGTCGCGGCGGCAGCATGCGACGAGTGTATCCCGCCGCCCCGTAGCGGCCTCTTCGC
>JAYTEJ010000461.1:0-10198 GCA_043735365.1 Acidobacteriota bacterium | reverse complement strand
GGGGGTCCGGAGAGTGGCACCAGCCCGACGGTCTATGCGTTACCCGATCAACACACGGAGAATCCATCGTCGTTCGACTCGACGCTGGCGATGGTGATGCGGCTCCGGCCCGGCGCATCGCTGCCGTCGGTTAGGCTGAAGCGGATCGCCGAATCGCCCGGACCACGCGTGCTCGTCGGCAAGACAATCCCAGCCGCCACGCTCGTCAGCGAGCAGGTGGCCACGCCGCGCCGCCGCATGCTGCTGCTGACGCTGCTCGGAGGGTTCGGTCTGCTCCTCGCCCTGGTGGGCATTTTCAGCATGACGGCGTACGCGGTAGCGCGGCGCACCCGCGAGATCGGTGTGCGAGTCGCCTTCGGGGCGCAGCCAAGCCAGGTGGTGGCGGTGATGCTGCGCGATGTCGCCTGGCCGGTAGCGCTCGGTCTCGTTGCCGGCCTCGCCGGGACGTATTACGCCACGCGGCTCATCGCCAGCTTCCTCTTCGACACGCCGCCGCAGGATCTGCCGACCATCGCGGCGGCGATCGCGCTCCTCGGTGGCGCGGCCGTGGCTGCCGCCTGGCTGCCGGCTCGCCGGGCCGCATCCGTCGATCCACTGACGGCGCTGCGCGCGGAATAGCACCCCGCCAGCTTCCTTTTACGGCGCGCGCGGCGTGCCGTCGACCAGGACCTCGAAGTCCCCTGCGGTGAGACCTCGATCGGACGACGGTCCTTGGCGAAACCGTGACGGTGAACTGCACGACATCGACGCCGCTGCGGAAGCGGGGTACGTCCTGCCGATATGCGGGAGCCGTCGCCGAGGCTGCGAGGACGAGCGGGACAATGCCGCGCATCTCAGTTGCGCATTTTACCTCCACCGTCTGCCTGCTGCCGCCTGACGAGTTGGCGCCGACGCACCCGCGCCGCAGGTCCCGCCTCAGCTCAGGCTCGAGGCAGACGCGCTCACCGCACGCCAAACGGCGCCGCGCGGCCGCTGCCTGCATGGGATGTAAATCCGCCCGCAAAAGATACGATGGCCACGTGCAGGACGACCCCATCGACACCTGGCTCAAGGCGCTCGAAGCGCGGCACCTCGCCTCGCTCACCGCGTCGGAGGTCGGGCGCGCTCTGCGCGCGCTCTCGTCCTGCTACGTCGAACGCCGTGAGAAGCTGGCGTCGGGCGGCGCCCTGAATACGGCGGGCAAGCGCGCGGCCTTCGCGCTCTTCTATGCACCGCTCCATTTCCTGGTGACCCGGGCGGTGGTGCAGGGCCTCGACTGCTCCGGCGGCGTGTCGACGATCTGCGACCTTGGCTGCGGCACCGGCGCGGCTGGGGCGGCGTGGGCGCTCGAGGCGGGCGGCGCAGCCGTGCACGGCGTCGACCGCAACGCCTGGGCAGTGGCCGAGGCGCAGTGGACCCTGCGGACGCTCGGCCTCCATGGCCGAGCGGTGCGAGGGGACCTCGAACAGGCGCGGCTGCCGGGCGCCCCCGGCGCCGGGATCCTTGCCGCCTATACCGTCAACGAGCTGCCGGACGCTGTGCGCGCCCCGCTGCTGCCGCGGCTGCTCGACGCCCATCGCCAAGGCTCCCGCATCCTCATCGTCGAGCCGATCGCCCGGCGGATGAGCGGCTGGTGGGACGAGTGGGCAACAGCGTTCGAGGCGGCGGGGGGCGGCGCCCGCGAATGGAGGTTTCCCGGGCCCCTGCCCGACCGCCAGCGGCAGCTCGGGCGTGCCGCCGGGCTCGACCCGCGCGAGCTGACCGCCCGCACCCTCTTCCTCTGACGACCTGACGGTTCCCGGCCTGACTAACGATTTTCGTCAGTGTGCCCGGGTGCGCACGGTGTGCGGTTTCGGAACGCATTCCGCGTGGGCTGCACACCGGTTCACGCAAATTCGCTGTTTTCCCGCGCAGTCGCGGCTGGCATGCCCCCTGCCTCAGCATCGCCATGCGCATGCGCGTTATCGGCCGCCAGGATCCGTTCCTGTTCGCGGGACTGGTGCTGGCCCTCGTCGTGGTGTTCCAGCGCTCCCTGCTCGACGTCTTCGCCGTGGCAACCGACGTCGAGAACACCTACGGTGTCTCGCTGCGCCCCGCCCTCCTCATCCTGACGGTCATGTTCGTCTTTCATCAGTACGCGAGCCGACGGGAAATGAAGGCCGAAGCGGCCGCGGCGGCGACCGAGGCGCGGCTGGCCAAGGCCCGCGCCGAGGAGCTCGAGCAACTGATGGTCTTCGGCCAGTCCCTGTCGCGGGCGCTCAGCACCGCCGCGGTCCGGGAGGCCGTGCTGCGCCACCTGCCGTCGATTGCCGCCGGCGCCGACGCCTGGGTGACGCTGCGCGTGGACGGGGGCTGGGAGCGGCTCATCGACAGCCCCTGCGTGCTGTGGCCGGCCGGGTCCATCGAGCTGGTCGCCGATCGCGTCGCCCACCGGCCCATCGAAGATCGCGCCCGCCGCGAGGGCGTCGAAGAGGACGGCCACTCCTGCTTCGTCATGGCCGGGGATCACGGGGTCGTCGGCATCATCGGCATGCCGATCCGCCCCCACACTGCCGTCGTGCAGCAGACGCTCGGCGCGGTGGCCGCGCTGCTGACGATTGCTCTCCGCAACGCCCAGCTGTTCGCCGATGTCCGCGACCACAGTGTCAAGGACGCGCTCACCGGCTGCTACAACCGCGCCCACGGCATCGACGTCCTCGAGGCCGAGCTGTCGCGCTCGCGGCGCAGCGGCAACCCGGTCGCGCTGGTGATGTTCGACGTCGACAACTTCAAGGCGGTCAACGATGCCCACGGCCACCTCGCCGGCGACGGCGTGCTCGCCGCGGTCGGCCAGCGCATGCGGCAGGTGCTCCGCCGCAGCGACGTCCGCTGCCGCTACGGCGGCGACGAGTTCATGATCGTCCTGCCGGACACCGGCGAAAGCGGCGCCGCCCGGGTCGGCGAATGGATTCGGGTCGAGATGGAGCAGATCGTTCTGACCATTTCGGGCAAGCACCTCGCGATTACCGTCAGCGTCGGCACCGCCACCGTCCACAGCGCCGAGCTGCGCTGCACCGAGCTCATCGAGCGCGCCGACCGCGCCCTCTACGAAGCCAAGGCTGCCGGACGCAATCGTGTCCAGGCGGCGCCCACCCTGCCGCGGCGCGATCTGCGCGCCGCCGCGGTGCTGGCGCCGGCGCTGCCCGCATCCGTCACCCACTGACGGCACACCCGCGCCGTCCCGCCCGATCTTTCGAGTAAGATGCCCGGATGCCCGGCGCTGCTCGAAGGACGGCTGGCGAATGACTGAGGCCGTGCCCCTCCCGGCCCGCCGCCGGGGACTGACCCTCACCCAGCAGATTTTTCTCGGCCTCTTCCTCGGCATCCTCGCCGGCGCCTTCGTCGAGGCCTACCACCCCGGGTGGGCGATCTACTTCCGTCCCTTCAGCCAGATCTTCCTGCGCCTCATCAAGATGGTGATCGCGCCGCTGATCTTCTCGACGCTCGTCGCCGGCATCGCCGGCGCCGGCCACTTCCGCATCGTCGGCCGCATGGGCCTACGCGCGCTGATCTACTTCGAGGTGGTGACGACGCTGGCGCTGGTCATCGGCCTGCTGGCGGTGAACATCGCCCGGCCGGGCGTCGGCGTCAACCTGCCGATGGGCCACCGCGCCGACATCACCGCCACCGCCCAGACCTGGGATCAGATCCTGCTCCACGTCGTGCCCGAGTCGGTGGTCGACGCCATGGCGCGCGGCGACGTCCTCCAGATCGTCGTCTTCAGCGTCTTCTTCGGCATTGCGCTCGGCATGATCGGCGACAAGGGCAAGCCGATGATCGCCTGGTGCGAGGCGCTCGCCGAGACGATGTTCAAGTTCACCAACATGGTGATGCACTACGCGCCGATCGGCGTCGGCGCGGCGATCGCCTACACCGTCGGCCACGGCGGCGTTGGCGTGCTCTACAACCTGGCGTGGCTGGTGGCGACGCTCTACGTCTCGCTGGCGGTCCTGATCCTCGCCGTCTTCCTGCCGATCGCGCTGATCTTCAAGGTGCCGATCCGCAAGTTCGTCCGGGCGGTGCGCGAGCCGGCGGTGATCGCCTTTTCCACGACCTCGAGCGAGGCGGCGCTGCCCCGCGCCATGGAAGTGCTCGAGCGCCTCGGCGTGCCGCGCCGCATCGTCTCGTTCGTGCTGCCGCTCGGCTACAGCTTCAACCTCGACGGCACGACGCTCTATCTGTCGCTGGCCGCGGTCTTCGTCGCCCAGGCCGCGGGCGTCGAGCTCTCCGTCGGCCACCAGATCACCATGCTGCTGACGCTGATGCTCACCAGCAAGGGGGTCGCCGGGGTGCCGCGCGCCTCGCTGGTGATTCTCGCCGGCACCCTGGCGAGCTACGGCCTGCCGCTCGAGGGGGTGACGCTGATCCTCGGTGTCGACGAGCTGATGGACATGGCGCGGACGATGACCAACGTCATCGGTAACTGCCTCGCCACCGTGGTGGTCGCGAAGTGGGAAGGGGAGTTCGTCGAGGCCAGCGACGAATCGCTGGCGCTGGCGGCGGCGCGCGGCGAGATCTGAACGATGCCGGTCCCCAGGGCGACCGCGACAGCCGCACCGGCCGGGCCGTCCGATCGGGGTCAGGTCCGGCCTCTCGTTGACAGTACCTCCGCACGCAGCGTAGGCTTCTTGTGGCCTAATTTCGCGCTACTCGCGAAACCGGGGGACCCAAGCGGAGGCGAGTTCGTCTCCGAGGGGCGTATCGGCATCAGCCGGAGGACACTTCCGAGTCCCAGCCCGTCAGCTAACCCCGTCGGCGTTACCGGAAGCCTGCCATGACCACCGCCCGTGCGCGCTCACGTTGTCCAGATGCGCGTTTCGATTTTCCGTCACTGGACCGCCTGGAGGGCTGGTGAGCGCCGAGGCCCTCTCCTCAAAGGACACCGAGTCGCGGCTGAGCCGATGGTTCTTCGAGGGGCTCCGCGACCAGCCCGGCCCCTTCGTCGAACACGCGCACCAGTATCCCTGGTGGCAGGTGATGTGTCTGACCGGCGTCGACTACTTCTCGACGCTGGGTTACCAGCCCGGCATCGCCTTCCTGGCTGCGGGTTTCCTCTCACCGGTGGCGACGCTGCTGTTGATCCTGCTGACCCTCTTCGGCGCGCTGCCGATCTACCGCCGCGTCGCCGAGAACAGCCCGAACGGACAGGGCAGCATCTCGATGCTCGAAGAGCTGCTGCCGCGCTGGCGCGGCAAGGCCTTCGTCCTCTGCCTGCTGGGCTTTGCCGCGACCGACTTCGTCATCACCATCACCCTCTCCGCCGCGGACGCGACCGCTCACGTCATCGGCAATCCGTTCTTCCCGGCCGCGTTCCATCACCAGCTGGGGATGACGATTGTCCTGCTGACGATGCTCTCGGCAGTGTTCCTCAAGGGCTTCAAGGAAGCCATCGGGCTCGCTGTGGTGATCGTCGGCGTCTACCTGGTGCTGAACGTCGTGGTTCTCGCCGACGCGCTCACCGAGATCGCCCGCCATCCCGAGTACCTGCCCCGCTGGCAGCACCAGCTCTTCTCGCAGCACGGCAATCCACTGATGATGCTGGCGGCCGCCTTCATCGTCTTTCCGAAACTGGCGCTCGGCCTGTCCGGGTTCGAGACCGGGGTGGCGGTGATGCCACTCGTCAAGGGGGAGATCGGCCCCAACGACGTCGAGGGGCGCATCAAAAACACCAAGAAGCTCCTCGGCACCGCCGCCCTGATGATGAGCGTGCTGCTGATGGGCAGCTCCGTGGTGACGACGCTGCTGATTCCGTCGGAGGCGTTTGCGCCGGGAGGCGCCGCGTCGGGACGGGCGCTGGCTTACCTCGCGCACCAGCGGCTGGGCGAGTGGTTCGGCACCGTCTACGACCTCAGCACCATCTCGATCCTGTGGTTCGCCGGGGCCTCGGCGCTCGCCGGGCTGCTCAACCTGGTGCCGAAGTACCTGCCCCGCTACGGCATGGCGCCGGAATGGACCAAGGCGACCCGGCCGCTGGTGCTGCTGTTCACCGCGATCATGTTCTTCATCACCTGGCTGTTCGACGCCAACGTCGACGCCCAGGCGGGCGCCTACGCGACTGGCGTGCTGGTACTGATGACCTCCGGGGCGGTGGCGGTGACGCTGCTCGAATGGCGCGATCATTCGCCGCGGCGCTTCGCCTTCGTCGTGGTGACGCTGGTGTTCGTCTACACCACCGTGACCAACGTCATCGAGCGTCCAGACGGCGTCAAGATTGCCTCGTGGTTCATCGTCACCATCATCGTGACGTCGATGGTGTCACGGGTGGCGCGCTCGACCGAGCTGCGGATCCGCGGCGTCCAACCCGACGAGGCCGCCGAGGAGTTCATCCGCGAGGCCGCCGAGTCGCGGGTGCGGATCATCGCCAACCGGCCCAATAGCGGACAGCCCGAGGAATACGAGCGCAAGCTGCGCGACGCCCAGGACTCGCATCACCTCGCGCCCGACGAACGGGTGCTGTTCGTGGAGGTGCAGCCGGGCGATGTCTCCGAGTTCTCCCAGACGCTGCACGTCCAGGGTGTTCGCGTCGGCGACCACCACGTGCTCCGCTGCGTCAGCCCGGCGATTCCCAATGCCATCGCGGCGCTGCTGCTCTACTGCCGCGACAAGACCGGCAAGATTCCCCATGCCTACTTCGGCTGGACTGAGGGCAATCCGATCGCCTATCTACTGAAGTTCCTCGCCTTCGGGGAAGGGGACACCGCTCCGGTCACCCGGGAGGTGCTCCGCCAGGCGGAGCCGAACCCGCAGCGCCGTCCGCGCATTCACGTCGGCTGAGAGAGGGAGACGGCGCACTCGCCGACGCCGTGCCCCTTGACGGCGGTCACTTCCAGCAGCACCCGACCGTAGCGGACGGTGTCGCCGACCAGCGCCGGCCGCCCCAGCAACATCAGCACCAGGCCGCTGACACTGTCGACGTCTTCGTGTTCGAGGTCGAGGCCGAGCTCCTGGCCGAGCTCGTCGATCCGCAGCGTGCCGGGCACCCGCAGCCGGCCGTCGGCGTCGCGATACACCACGGCCGTATTCGCCGGCCCCTCTTCGATCTCGCCCACCACTTCCTCGAACAGGTCTTGCAGCGTGATCACGCCGGCGGTCCCGCCATGCTCATCGAGCACGATCACCATCTGGGTCTGCTCCCGCCGCATCGTCGACAGCACCGCATCGAGCTCCGAGCCCTCGGGCACGAGCGGCAGCGGCCGCGCGTGGCGCGAGGCGATCGCCTCCCCCCGGAGCAGCACGCCGAGGAGATCCTTGATGTGCACCATGCCGACGATGTGATCGAGATCGCCTTCGTAGATCGGATAACGGGTATGGGGGAGACGTCCGAGCAGCTCGCGGATCTGCGCCGGGGTGGCGCCGACCTGAATGCCGGTGACGCGGACCCGCGGCACCATGACCTCTCCCGCGGTGCGGTCGCCGAACGCGAACAGTTCCTGCAGCATCTGCCCGGACTCGGCACGCAGCACGCCCAGATCCTCGCTCTCCTGCACGATCCACTGCAGCTCTTCGGGCGTGTAGTACTGATCCGGATTGCCATCGCGGCGATCGACGCCAATCATCCGTAGCACCACGTTGCCGACGGCGTTCAGGCCGACCACGAAGGGATAGAGCGCATTGCGCGTCCACAGCATCGGGCGGGTGATCCACAACACCATCCGCTCGGCATGCTGCAGCGCCAGCGACTTGGGCACCATCTCGCCGATGACGATGTGGAAGTAGGTGAGGATGGCGACGGCGGCGACGCTGGCGACGGCGTTCGAGGCGGCCCATTCGGGCAGGCCATGGCCGCCGATTGCCGCGAAAATGTGGTCGGCGAGCACGTGCTCGCCGTACATGCCGAGCCCGAGGCTCGCCAGGGTGATGCCCAGCTGCGCGGTGGCGATGTAGCGATCCTGTTGCTGGGGATCCTCCAGCAGGCGATGCACCGCCCGCGCCAGCCGGTGGCCGGTCGCGGCCAGCCGTTCGATCGCGGCCCGCGGCGCGCCGACGATCGCGAACTCGGCGGCCACGAAGATCCCGTTCAGCAGGATGAGCCCGGTGATGATCAGAAACGGCGTCATCGCGCCCCTCCGCCTCTGATCTGGGGGCGCTCGCCGACGATGATCGATGTCACCGCACCTCCCTCGACCGCCTCGACCTCGATGGCGATGCCGTCGACGACCAGCTCTTCACCCGGCTCCGGCAGCCGCTGCAGCCGCTCCACGAGGTGGGATCCGAGTGTGCCGCCTGACCCCTTCCAGGGCCGGCCGATGAGCGGCGCCGCCTGCTCGAGGCGCATCTGGCCAGGCAGCCGCAGCCGCCCATCCGAGAGCCGGATCGGCAGCAGCTGTGCCGCCTTGAATTCATCGGCGACGCCGCCGAGCAGCTCGCCGACCACGTCTTCGAGCGTGATCAGCCCGACCACTGCGCCCGAGTCGTCTTCGACGAGCGCCTGGTGGCTGCGCTTGTCGCGGAGGAAGGCCAGCAGGCGGTCGGCCGGCATCGACCCGGGCACGCGGACGACCGGCCGGACCAGCGACGACAGCGGCACCCGTCCGGCCAGCAGGTACTGCGTCACCAGGTCTTTGATGTGGAGGATGCCGATGATGGTGCCGGGGGAGCCGCGATAGACGGGCAGCCGGCTGTAGGGGCTCGAGCCGACGATCCGCAGCACATCGTCGAACGGCGTGGCGAGATCGATGACCGCCAGGCGCGCCCGCGGCACCATCAGCTGAAACGCCGAGCGCAGCCCGAGCCGGAGCGCGCGGTGGAGGCGAACCTGTTCCTCGGGCTCCAGCAGGCCGCCGTCGCGGCTCTCGGCGATGAGGAGGGCGATTTCCTCCGGTGAGTGGACGTGGCGGTGGCCGGTAGGCGGAATCCGGAATAGCCGCAGCAGCAGTACGCCGCTGCCGTTCAGCAGCCAGATCGACCAGGCGAAGGCCCGCATCGACCACTGCATCGGCAGGAAGGTGAAGAGCGCGACGTCGGTGGGGTGCTGGAGGGCGAGGGACTTGGGCACGAGCTCGCCGATGACCACCGCGAGGATCGTCAGACTGACCAGCACCACGACTGCCGCCGTCGATTCGGCGGTCGCGGGCTGCAGGCCGCCGAGGCGCTCGAGGAGGGGACTGATCCGCGGTGCCAGGGTGGCCTGCCCATAGGCGCCGAGGATAAGGCTGGAGAGGGTGATACCGACCTGCGAGGCGGCGATGTAACGGTCGAGCTCGCGCGGGCTTTCCAGGACAGGCAGCAGCCGCGCCGCCAGGGCGTTGCCGTCGTCCGCGAGCCCGCGCAGGCGGCTGCGACGGGCGCTGACGGCGGCGAACTCGGCGGCGACATAGAGCCCTGTCAGGAGGATGAGGACGGCAATCACCGTCCACGCCAGCAGCATCTGGGGAGGGTACTGCATTCAGGGGGTTCCGGGTTCCGGGTTCGCTTCAGCCCCCGCGAAACCCTGAACCCCGAACCCCGAACCAGAACCCGGAACCCCGAACCCGGAACCCCGAACCCCTGTACAATTCGCCCGGAGGTCTGCATGTGGAAGGAGTTCCGTGAGTTCGCCGCGCGGGGGAACGTACTGGACCTCGCGGTCGGGGTCATCATCGGCGCGGCGTTCGGGCGGATTGTCACCTCGCTCGTGAGCGACGTCATCATGCCGCCCATCGGCATGGTGATCGGGGGGCTGGACTTCTCGAACCTGTTCATCGCCCTCAACGGCGCGAAATACCCGTCCCTGGCGGCGGCACAGGCCGCCGGCGCCGCCACCGTCAACTACGGAAAATTTGCGAACACGGTGCTGGAGTTCGCGGTGGTCGCGTTCGTCATTTTCATGCTCGTCCGGCAGATGAACAGATTGAAGACGCCGGCCCCGGCGGCGCCCAAAGACGACGCCCGCGACTGCCCGTTCTGCCTCTCCCGCATCCCTGGCAAGGCGACTCGCTGCCCGCACTGCACCTCCGAACTCCACGCCACCGGACGGGAATGATGCGCGTCTAATCGCTGGCTCCCGGCAGGGCTCGCTTGATTCCCTGTTCCCTTTTCCGGCACTATTTCCTGCGACGTCCACGACTCTGGACGTCCAGTGGAGGCGCATGGAACTGCAGCGTCCTGGGTTGCCAGCATCGTCACGCAAGGCCGCAACCGGGAGACGGGACCGCTTCCTCGTGGACCTGGACGACGCGGTGCGGCCGCTGTCGGATGCGGA
>JAYTEJ010000460.1:0-4202 GCA_043735365.1 Acidobacteriota bacterium | reverse complement strand
CCGCGTCCGCGTCCGCCGGCAGCGCCCGCCGGCGCCGGTTCGAGGGGCGTGCGCCGGGTCGGCGTGGCCATCAGGCCCCCGGGGCAGGCGGTCGAGCTCGGCGGCGGCCCGCCGGTGTCGGCGGAGTAGTTCAGGTGCGTGGTCCAGTACGGCTTCGCCAGGTCGGTGTCGATCGCGAACACGCGATCGGCGCTGCCGCCGATGAAGGCGAGCGCCTTGAAGCCGCGGAAGCCGATCAGCCGGTCGAGGATGATCGGCTCGGTCAGCGAGTTCAGCTGCCGCTGTTCGTTGTCGAACCGCGCCTTCCACAGGAAGCGCAGCTCGTGCTTGAGGACCGCGTCTTTCGTCAGCCGCGTGTCCGAGCGCAGCCAGGCGCTGCGCTGGGCGTCGAAGCCGGCCGTGGTCCACTCGACGCTGCCGCGCCCCTGGGCGAACAGTGCGCCCCCCGCCGCCATGCCGGCGGCTGCGATCATCAGCCACGCGCCTCGTGCCATCGCCCGCTCTCTCCCCTTCACCGCGCACCTGCCGTGGGCCGCTCGACGCCAAAGCAATAGAGCTTACCGTCGTAGGTGCCGATGTAGACGCGGCCGTTGGCGACCGCGAGGCTGCTGAAATGGTTGAAGGTGGCGATCTGATCGCCGCTCGACCACAGTTCGTCCCCCGTCCGCGCGTCGAGCGCGTAGAGCACGGCGCGGCGACCGTGCGCGGCGCGGTTCACCGCGGTGTTGTAGGACAGCCCGATATCGGCCGTGGCCTGCGTGGCGTCCTCGCCGCTGCCGTAGCTGAAGACGACGCCGTTGGCGATCACCGCCGGCTCGGCGAGGTGCATGTTGCGCGACAGCCAGGCGGGCTCGAGCGCGGCCTTGCCGTTCACCACCGTGAACTTGAAGGCCGCCACCGCCCCCTGCGACACTTCCCCGTGCTCGATCGGGGCCTTGAATGCCGAGTGCTTCGGTCCCCAGAACGGCATCACGACCCAGCGCGTGCCATCACCGTCCTCCCAGGTCGAGAGCGCTCCCCAGATCCCGGCGGCGGCGAACTGCACTTCCTCGTTGCAGACGAGCGGCGTGCGGTAGGCCGCGGTGCGGTGATCCTCGCCGCCGAGCGCGCTGGTATCCAGCACCCAGATGCGGCATTCCTTGCTCGACTGCACGGTGTATTCCCTGCCCTTGTAATCGAACACCGGGCCGGTGACGTTCATGTCGAGGTCGCGCTTGCGCAGCCAGTAGGCGTTGGTCGGCGCGAACCAGTCCTTGAGCTCGAGCGCCTTGGTGGCGGGGTTCTGTTTCACCGCAATGATCGCCTGCCCGTAGATCTGCTGCTCGGGGTAGTAGTCGCCGTCGCCGCTGCCGGCGTAGACCGAGCCGTCCTTGCCGACCGACGGTCCCAGCCGCGGCCACAACCCACCGCTTCCGGGATTGAAGCTGCCCACCCGCTTCGTCGCCAGGTCGTAGGCGTAGAACTGGTTCGGGTTGCCGCCGCAGCCCTGCGCGGTGGTGGTGTAGAGGACGTTGTCCACGAGATTGAGCGCGTAGGGCTTGCCGTTGGGGGGCAGGAACGGTTCGGCGGGCGCCAGGTCCTCGCCGGTCGCGACGTCGAGCTGCCGCAGCCGCCCGTCCCAGGAGATCGCGTAGATGCGGTATTGCCCCGCCGCCGGCTCCGGCGCCACGACCGGCGTCGCGGTCAGCCCGCCCGGACAGAGCGGCCCGCCGCCGCGGCCTCCGGCCGGCTGCTGAAAGGTGCTGTCGAAATGGCGCTTCCAGATCTGCGTCCCGGTCAAGACATCGATGCCGTAGAGATTGTCCGAGACGCCGGCGAGCACGGCGATCTCCTTCGCTCCGCCGGAGGTCGCGACCTCGCTGACGATCAGCGGCGCGAACAGGTTGTGCAGCTGACGCGGCTGGTTGTCGGTCTGGACTGTCCACAACAACTTCATGCCCTTGACGGTCTCGGGCGTAATCAGCGTCTCGTGGCGCTGCCACGACGAGCGCGGCGCATCGCCGCCGTCGGTGAGCCAGCTGGCGTGCTGCTGCCGGGCCGCCACCGTCGGCCGCGCCATCGGCAGCGCGGCCGCCGCGATCACGGCTGCCACGATCACCAGTCTCTTTCTCATCCGCGACTCCTTGCTGACATCAAATCCAGCGCCTGTTGTACCGGCGCCGGCGGGTCCGGTCAACTGTTTTCCCGCCGCGACCCGGCGCCCGCCGGTGTTATCGTGTGTCGATCCGCACCGCATCGCGAAGGGCGCCCATGGCACATCGACTCCTCGGACTGCATCACGTCACCGCGACCGTCGACCGCGCGCAGCCGGATCTCGATTTCGCGGCGGGCGCGCTCGGGCTCCGGCTGGTGAAGAAGACCGTCAACTTCGACAACCATCACGTCTACCACTTCTATTACGGCGACGCCCGCGGCACCCCCGGCACCATCTGGACCACCTTCCCGTATCACGGCCACGGCGTCCGCACCGGCACCAAGGGAGCCGGGCAGGTGGCCGTCACCTCGTTCTCGATCCCCGCCGGTTCGCTGCCCTTCTGGCAGGAGCGGCTGGCCGCGCACGGCCACGCCGTGACCCTCTCCTCCGGACCGTTCGGCGAACCGACTGCTGCCGTTAGCGACCCGTCGGGACTGCACATCGCCCTGGTCGAGTCGCGCGACGATCTCCGTGCAGGCTGGCAGGCGGCCGGCGTTTCGCGCAGCCATGCCGTGCGCGGTCTTCACAGCGTCACCCTGCTCGTCCGGTCGGCCGCGCCGACCATCGACTTCCTGACCGGCGTCCTCGGCTTCACCACCGTCGCCGCCGCGGGCGACCAGTCCCGGCTCGTGATCGCGGCCGGCGGGCCCGGCGCGCAGCTCGACGTCGTCGAGGCGCCGGACGCCGCCCCGGCGGTCAACGGTCTCGGCACCGTCCACCACGTCGCGCTGGCGATCGCGACCGCCAACGAACAGCGGCAGCTTCGCGAGGACCTGACGGCGCGCGGCTTCTCCGTGACGCCGGTCATGGACCGGCTCTACTTCCAGTCGATCTACTTCCGTGAACCGGGAGGGGTACTGCTGGAGGTCGCCACCATCGCCCCCGGCTTCGCCATCGACGAAGCCCCGGACGCGCTCGGGCTGGCGCTGCGGCTGCCTCCCTGGCAGGAACCCAGCCGCGGCGAGATCGAGGCCGGCCTCGATCCCATCGTCCACCGCTAGCGCGGCGATCAGTGCGGGCCGGCCCCGAGCAGGGCGCGCACCGCCTCGATCTCGTCGGCGTTGACGGTATGTCCCATGCCCGGATAGATGCGCTCGTCCACCTGCGCTCCCATGCGCCGGAACACCTCCGCCGATTCACTGACCCGCTCCACCGGAATATGCGCGTCGATGTCGCTGCAGCCGAGGAACACCGGCGTGGCGCCGAGTGTCCCAGGATAGTCGCGCGGCGTCCCGGGAGGCCCGATCAGGCCGCCGCTCAACGCGATCACCGCCGCATAGCGCCGTGGCTGGCGGGCCGCGTACTCCAGCGACAGACACGCTCCCTGCGAGAACCCCATCAGCACGACGCGGTCGGCGGCCCCCCCCTCACTCTCAAGACAGTCGATCACGGCGCCCACCGCGGCCAGCGCCGATGTCAGCTTCGGCTCGTTCTGCTCCATCGGCGACAGGAAAGAGTACGGATACCACGTGGATCCGGCCGCCTGCGGCGCCAGCCACGCCACATCGTCGAGCGCCACTTCCCTCGCCAGGTCGAGGATGCCCTCGGCCGAGTCGCCGCGGCCGTGCACCAGCACCACCGCGCGCCGGGCGTCGGACGGCCGCGGGCCGTACCGGAGTACCGGCTGGCCGCGGTGCGGATCGTGTGCATCGAACATGGGCGTCTCCTGCCGGACGGGCTCCAACATCCTGTAAACTGCGCTGTGATCGTTTACCACAGGCACGCGCGCGCCGCCAGGGACGTCGCAGAATCGAGCCGCGCATCCTGACACTGCGGGACACATTGTCCGGCAGTCCGTCGATCGGCACGTTTTCACCAAGGATGATTTGATGCGACCAGAGACTACCGTGACGGCCGCGGCCTTCGTGCTGCTGGCGTCCATCGTGGTGCGTCCGTCCGCGCAGGGGGCGCCGCAGAGTCCGCCACCGCAGACGCCGCCGCCGCAAACTGCACCCGCGCCGAACGCCCCCCCGGGCGGCGCGCAGGCGCCAGTGCCTGTCCAGGGCGG
>JAYTEJ010000459.1:0-10783 GCA_043735365.1 Acidobacteriota bacterium | reverse complement strand
TTTCCGGAAGGCGTCGATCTGCGCGACGCTGAAGCGGGTGTGGACCGAGCAGAAGCCTTTCCAGAGAATCAGCTTTGCCTTCTTCACCTGCTCCGGCTGCAGCCCGCCCCAGACTTCGTCGGGGTCCCACACCACCATCTCGTCGAGCGGGACGCCCATCTTGAAGGCGGTGTTGCGGCCGAGATGCTGGTCGGGCAGCATCAACAGCTTCTCGCCGCGCTCCCACGCCCAGGTCATCACCCCGGCGGCGTTGGTCGAGGTGCAGACGATACCGCCGTGGGTGCCGACGAACGCCTTCACGCCGGCAGTCGAGTTGATGTAGGTGACCGGCACCACCCCGGCGCGGCCGTCCTCGACCGCGTCGGTACGGACGCCCATCTCGCCGAGCTCGCGCCAGCAGACCTCGAGCTGATCGGGCGCCGCCATGTCGGCCATCGAACAGCCAGCGGCAAGGTCTGGCAGCAGCACCTTCTGGTGCGGCGCGCGCAGAATGTCGGCGCTTTCCGCCATGAAGTGGACGCCGCAGAAGACGATGAACTCCGCCGCGCCGCGGCTCGCCGCCTCCCGCGACAGCTTCAGCGAGTCGCCGATGTAGTCGGCGAACTTGATGACCTCGTCGCGCTGATAGTGGTGCCCGAGAATCACCACCCGCTCGCCAAGCGTCGCCTTCGCCGCCGCGATCCGCGCATCCATCTCGTCGTCTGACAGACGCAGGTATCGCTCCGGCAACGCCTGCCGCTCGCCAATGCTGGCCTTCTCGACCTCGTTGAGGAGCTTAATGTCCATTGATTACTCCGCTCGGGGCCAAGCCCCTCGCTGCGCGCTCGCGGCGGCCTCCGGCCGCTCCCCTCCGGCGCTCGCTTGCGGCCGCGGGCGCTCCGTCCTCCGCTCGGGGCCAAGCCCCTCGCTGCGCGCTCGCGGCGGCCTCCGGCCGCTCCCCTCCGGCGCTCGCTTGCGGCCGTGGGCGCCGCTCACTCCGTTCCCAGCTTCCAGCTTCCAGCTTCCAGCACTCTGTTGCCAGTCACCAGTTACCAGTTACCAGCTATCCGGTCCCGGTCCAATTGCCAGCGTTCGGCTCACGCTGGGCACCCTGGCGCTCCCTCTATTGTACGTCCGGCGCCTCGGGGCCGGTGACGACGGTGTAGAGCGTGTCGCGCTCGACCGGCTCGCGGCCGGCGATGCGGATGAGGCGGCGGATCGCGGAGGTCGTCATCTCCTCCGGCGTGCGCGCGCCGGCCATGTGGTAGATCTTCTCCTCCTGCACCGTGCCGTCGAGGTCGTCAACGCCGAACCACAGCGCCAGCTGCGCGATCTCGACGCCGGTCGCGATCCAGAATCCCTTGATGTGCGGGATGTTGTCGAGCATCAGCCGGGCGACGGCGTGGACGCGCAGCGTCTCGGTCGCGCTCGGCGCCGGCAGCTTGCGCATCTGGTTGTTGTCGGGATGGAACGCCAGCGGGATGAAGGCCTGGAAGCCGCCGGTCTCGTCCTGCAGCGCCCGGGCACGCAGCATGTGATCGACGCGCTCCTCCATGGTCTCGATGTGGCCGTAGAGCATCGTCACGTTGGTGCGCATGCCGAGGCCGTGGGCAAGGCGGTGGATCGCCAGATAGCGATCGGCGTCGCACTTGTCGTGGCAGATCTTGCGGCGGACGCGCTCGGCGAAGATCTCGGCGCCGCCGCCCGGCAAAGAATCGAGGCCGGCGGCCTGGAGGTCGCGCAGGATCTGTTCGTCGCTCATGCCGTAGAGATCGGCGAAGAAGGCAATCTCGACGGCGGTGAAGCACTTGAGATGAATGCCGGGGCGGATCTGCTTGAAGCCTCGCAACATGTCGAGGTAGTAGCTGAATGGCAGGTCGGGGTGCAGGCCGTTGACGACGTGGATTTCGGTGAGCGGCTGGGCGGCGCGCTGGCGCAGCTTGTCCCAGGTCTGCTCGAGCGACATCGTGTAAGAGCCGGGATCGCCGGGCTTGAGCCGCGCGAACGAGCAGAAGAGGCAGCTCGCCACGCAGACGTTGGTGGCCTCGACCCGGATGTTGAAGTTGTAGTAGGTGCGGCCGCCGTGCCGCTTCTCGCGCTCGCGGTTGGCGAGCGAGCCGAGCGCCATCAGATCGCGACAGGCGAACAGCCGGACGCCATCCTCGAACGTCAGCCGCTCGGAGGCCTGCAGTTTGTCGGCGAGGTCGGAGAGGCCGGCGGCGGCAACGCGGGGGGATAAGGATCCGACCTCGGGATTCCGAATTTCCACCTTCATTATTCGATTCCCAGGATCTGGACGCGGAGAGATCGGGCCCTGGGGCCGTCGAGCTCCCCGACGAGGACGCGCTGCCACTGGCCGAGAACGGTCTGGCCGCTCGAGACCTGCAACGACAAACTGTGACCGAGCAGCATCGCCCGCAAGTGGGCGTCGGCGTTGAAGCGGTCGCAGTCGGAGTGCTCAGGATCGTTGTGCATCCAGTCGGCGTCGCGATCGACGATCTGCTCCAGCAGCCGCTTGATGTCGGCGTGCAGGGCGAGCTGCGATTCGTTCATGAACACCGCGAAGGTGGTGTGCATCGACCAGAGGCTGACGAGCCCGTCGCGGACGCCGGAGGCCGAGACGATGGCGGTGATCCGGTCGGTGACGTCGAGGAGCTCGACGCGCTGGTCGGTCTGGACCGGGAGGGTCTCCGTGCGGATGACCAGCCGACCGCCTGCGGACGACCCCGTGGTGCCCGTTGATTCTGCGGCATTCAGAGTTGAATTTTTTGTCATCGATTATCCCGTGTCGCGCCCCGCCCGGCCGTCCGAAACGCTGCAAACAGTTCATCTTACCGGCAAGCCGCCGGGGGGACAACCGGCGCCCGCGGCCCCCCGGCCCTCAGACTCGCGGCGGTCCCGGTGGAGCCGGATGCTATACTTCCCCCACAACTGACGCTCGAACCGGTGACCTCGCAATCACCGGTTCTGCCCGGCGGTCGCGCGAAGTGGGTGCAAATCCCACGCGGTGCCGCCACTGTAAGCGGGGAGCCGCATCCCCCGGCCGGACTGCCGGCAGCCACTGCGAAGACTCGGTCTTCGCGGGAAGGCGGGGATGCACGCTACGATCCGCAAGCCAGGATACTGACGCCGGGCTCGTCCTTTTCCGCCTCCGTAGTGAGGCATCGGCGCGTTCCACGCCGAAAAGGAGCCCCTTGCGATCACGTATCCGTGCCATTTCCCTTCACCTTGCCTCACTGACCCTCGCCGCGACAGCTGCCCATGCCGGCCCGCTGACGGGGCGCGTGGTGGATCCCGACGGCCGCGGCGTTCCCCGGGCGCAGGTCATCCTGCTCAGCGGCGGTTCCGTGCTCCGCAGCACCCACAGCGACCCGCAGGGTGGCTTCACGCTGACGGCGCCGGACGCCGGTCCGCTCGAGCTGCGCGTCGCCGTGGACGGCTTCCGCGCCGCCGCGATGGCGCTCGAGGGCTCGCCGCAGGCGACCGCGGTCGGTGACGTCGCGCTCGGCATCAGCGCCGTCTCCGAGTCGCTGATCGTCTCGGCCGCGCAGGTCGAGATTCCGCTGTCGCAGGCTTCCTCCGCGGTCACCATCATCACCGGCGCAGAGCTCGAGGCGCGGCAGGTCACGACGGTAGCCGATGCGCTGCGGCAGGTGCCAGGCCTCACCATCGCCCGTTCGGGAGGCCCCGGCGCGCTGACCGCCGCCTTCCCCCGCGGCGGAGAGTCCGACTACACGCTGGTCTTTCTCGACGGCATCCAGCTGAACGCCTTCGGCGGCGGCTTCGACTTCGCCCACCTCTCCACCGCCAACATCGATCGCATCGAAGTCGTGCGCGGGGCGCAGAGCGCGCTCTACGGCTCCAACGCCATCGGCGCCGTCGTCCGCATCGTCACCCGCAGCGGCGGGCCGGTGCGCGGCGGCGCAACACTCGAAGGAGGCAGTTTCGGCACCAGTCACGTCTCGGCGACCTCGTCCGGCGCGGCGGGGGACTGGTTCTGGGGGGCCGGAGCGGACCGGATCGCCAGCGACGGGTTCAATGGACGGCGCACGGCGGACGGCGAGCTCGTCGCCAACGACCGCTACGAACGGACCGAGTCGGCGGGCAGCGGCGGCTGGCGGAACGACGCCGGCGCGATGCTGCGTGGGGAGCTGCGGTTCGCCCGCGACGACCGGGGCTTCCCGGGGCCGTTCGGGTCCAACCCGGCCGGCATCTTCACCGGGATCGACAGCACCTCGAGGGGCACCGACGACCGCTGGAGCGCCTCGCTCGGCGGCGCGGCGCCGGCCGGCCGCCGCGTGCGCGCCGCAGGCCAGGTCACCTGGAACACCATCGACAGCCACTTCGCCGCCGCCTCCGCGTATTCGCCGGACGGCGTCAGCCTCTCCGAGTCCGGATCGCGGCGGCTCTCGGCGCGGGCCCAGGCCGACATCGTCATCGCGCGCGGCTTCGATGCTTCGGCGGGTGTGGAGCTGCAACGCGAGCGCGTCACCAGCACCTACATCACCGCGAGCAGCGGCGCCATCCCGATCGAACGCAGTGTCGCGGGCTACTTCGGCGAGGCCCGCTGGAGCCGCGCCGATCGGCTGTTCGTGACCGGCGGCATCAGGCTCGAAGACATTCGCCGCGACGCCGTGCCGGCGCTCGACGACCCCTACAGCCCGCGTCCCGCGATGGCGGCCGACAGCGTCACCTCGGTGAATCCCCGCATCGCCGCGTCCTACACGCTGCGCCGCACGCCCGCGGCCGACACCCGCGTGCGGGCATCGGCCGGCACCGGCATCCGTCCGCCGGACGGGTTCGACATCGCCTACACCGACAATCCGTCGCTCAAACCCGAGCGCACCCGCAGCGTCGAGGCCGGTGTCGAGCAATCGCTCGCCGCAGGCCGCGCCGTCGTCGAAGCGACCTACTTCCGCAACACCTTCGACGACCTGATCGTCGCGGTCGGACGCTTCGCGCAGTCGAGCCGCTACCGCACCGACAACATCTCCAACGCCCGGGCCCGCGGGATGGAGATGGCGGCGACGACGCGCGAGCGCGCCGGCGGGGTGGATCTGCAGGCTCGGCTGACCTACACCTTCCTCGACAGCGCCATCCTGGCGGTGGACCGCGCCGGCGCCGCGCCGCCGCCGTTCGAGCCGGGGCAGCGGCTGCTGCAGCGCCCGCGGCATCAGTGGGCCGTCGATTTCAGCGCCGCACAAGGACGCTGGACCACCTGGGTGCGGGGCGGCGGCCGCGGACGGGTGCTGGCGGTGGAGCCGTCCTACGGGACCTTCGGCGGACTGTTCGACGCCGCCGGCTACGCCGCCTGGAATGCCGGAGGGTCGGTGCGGCTGACGAAGCAGCTCGAGGCCTTCGCCCGGGTGGAGAACCTGCTCGGCCGATCGTACGAAGAGGTGTTCGGCTTTCCGGCGCTCCCGCGGGGCGTCTTTGCCGGGCTGCGGGTTGCTGCAGGCCGCTGACGTCGCGTTCGCCTACGGCCGCGCGCCGGTGCTGCGCGGGGTGTCGATCGAGGTCCCGGCCAGGGGCTTCGTCGGCATCCTCGGCCCGAACGGATCGGGCAAGACCACGCTCCTGAGGATCCTGGCCGGGCTGCTGCGGCCGTCGGCCGGGCGCGTCCTGCTCGAAGGGCAGGCGCTCGGACGGACCCCGCGCGCCGCGCTGGCGCGCCGCATGGCGGTGGTGCCGCAGGAAACCCATCTCGCCTTCGACTACAGCGTCATGGAAGTGGTGCTGATGGGGCGCTACCCGCACCTGCGGACGTTCGAGGTCGAGGGGCCGTCCGACTTCGCGATCGCGCGTGATGCGCTGGCCGCGACCGGCACGCTGGGCCTGGCGGATCGCGAGTTCGCGACGCTCAGCGGCGGCGAAAAACAGCGCGTGATCATTGCCGCGGCGCTGGCCCAGATCGCCGGGGCCAGCGGTGACGGGCTGCTGCTGCTCGACGAGCCGACCGTGGCGCTCGACCTTTCCTACCAGCTCGAGCTCGGCGAGCTGCTCCGCGATCTCCAGCGCCGCCTGCCGATCGCCGTCGTGGTCTCGACCCACGATCTCAACTTCGCCGCCAGCGTCTGCCGGACGCTGGTGCTGCTGCGCGAGGGCACGGTGCTGGCCAGCGGACCGACCGCGGATGTGCTGACGCCCGGTTACATCCGCGACCTGTACGGTGTCGAGGCGGAGGTCACGCAGCATCCGGCCACGGGCCGCCTGGTGGTGGTACCGCTGGCGCGGGTGGGGGCCGCCGGATGACACCGTCTCCGCTCGGCCGGCGCATGTGGCGGACGCTGCCCTGGTTCGCGGCGCTGGCGCTGCTGGCCATTGCCGGCGGGCCGCTGGTCGGCTCCACCCGCATCAGCCTGATGCGCGCGCTCGATCCGGCGATCCCGTTCGTCGACAACGTCGATGCGCAGATCTTCTTCGTCGCCCGGCTGCCCCGGACCCTCGCCGGCGCCCTCGTCGGCTCGATGCTCGCCTCTGCCGGCGTGGTGTTCCAGGGGCTGCTTCGCAATCCCCTGGCGACGCCGTTCACGCTCGGCGTCTCAGCCGGAGCGGCGCTCGGCGCGATGCTGGCGATCACGTTCGGCTGGTCGTTCGCCTGGCTCGGCGTGCCGGCGGCGCCGGCGGCCAGCTTCATCGGCTCGCTGCTGGCGGTCGCGGTGGTCTACGCCCTGGCGCGCGCCCGCCACCGCGGCATCCCGACCAACGTGCTGCTGCTCGCCGGCGTCACCATGAACGCCTTCTTCTCGGCGCTGATCCTGTTGGTGCAATACTTCGCCGACTTCGGGCAGACCTACCGCATCCTGCGCTGGCTGATGGGGGACCTCGACGTCAGCAGCTACCAGCCGCTGCTGACGGCGCTGCCGCTGGTCGTACTTTCCGGGGTCGTCTTCGCCTGGCTGGCGAGACCGCTGAACCTGCTCAGCCTTGGCCCCGAGAGCGCTGGCAGCCACGGCCTCGACGTCACCCGCGCGCAGCGCGCCGCCTTCATCAGCGCCTCGCTCGCCACCGGCGCCGCAGTCTCGGTCGGCGGCCCCGTCGGCTTCGTCGGCATCATCATTCCGCACCTCGTGCGGCTGATGGTGGGCTCCGACCATCGCCTCGTTCTCCCGGCCTCGGCGCTCTTCGGCGCCGCCTTCCTGGTCGGCTGCGACGTCGTCGCCCGCACCGCCATGGCGCCGGTGGAGCTGCCGGTGGGCGTCATCACCGCGCTCATCGGCGGGCCGTTCTTCCTGTGGCTGCTTTTGAGGAAAGCATGAGGTACCTCGGACGGCTGTTGCTGAAGAAGGCAGCTCTGGCAGCGCTGCCAGCGCTGCTTGCGTCCATGGTGCTCGCCATCCCGCAGGCGCAGACGCCGCGAGCCCCGGCGCGCATCATCTGCCTCGTACCGGCGGTGACCGAAACGCTCTTCGCGGTGGGCGCCGGGCCGCAGGTGGCGGCGGTCAGCAGCTTCGACAATTACCCGCCGGGAGTCGAGAAGCTGCAGCGCGTCGGCGCGCTGCTCGACCCCGATGTCGAGCGGATACTGTCGTTACGTCCCGACTTGGCGGTGGTCTACGGCAGCCAGACCGATCTGCGGGCGCAGCTCGCTCGCGCGCATATCCCGACTTTTGTCTACAGACACGGCGGCCTGGCCGAGGTCACGGCCACGATCCGCGCGGTCGGCGATCGGGTCGGGCACGGCCCGGAGGCCGAGCGCCTGGCCGGCGACATCGATCGCCGGATCGCGGCGGTGCGCAAGCGGGTCGCAGGCTTACCCAGGGTACGCACGCTCGTGGTCTTCGAGCGGGAGCCGCGTTCACTCCGGGGCATTTACGCGAGCGGGGGCATCGGCTTCGTTCACGACATGATCGAGGCCGCCGGCGGCGTCAACATCTTCGCGGACGTCAGGCGGGAAGCGGTGCAGGCGACCACGGAGCTGATCCTGGCGCGGCAGCCGCAAGCCATCATCGAGCTGCGCTCCGCGGCGGCTACGGAGGAGGAGCGGCGCCGCGAGATTGCCACCTGGGATCGGCTCGGCGCCTTGCCGGCAGTCCGCTCCCACCGCGTCCATCTGTTCGCCGATCAGAAGATGAGCATCGCCGGACCGCGCGTCGCCGAGGTGGTGGAGATCCTGGGACGAACGCTTCATCCCGAAGCGTTCGCCCGCTGATCACCGCCGGCCGTCAGCGGTTACTTCTCTACCTGATGCATCGTGCCAATGTCCGGATCGCTCCCGGTCAGCCAGCCCTTGGCAATCTCGAACAGCACCACCGGCTGAGGCTTGGTGACTTCGAGGAAGGCCGCCGAGTGGACATCGACGCCGATGAGCACCATCCGCGGGTCGTCCGGCGTGCCATGGCGCGGGTCCCCTTCGTTCGAGAACCACGCTTTCCAGTCGGTCGCGTAGAGCTCGCGAATCACACGGCGGTCGCGGGAGATGTTGGCCAGCCCGGCCACTGAAATCCACTCGCGGGTCCGGTCCTTGTAATAGCCGAGGTTGACGTGGGGATCGCCTTCGATATCTTCCAGCTTCGAGCTGCCCTCCATGGTGACGAACCACAGATCGGCGCCGGCGGCAGCCTTCTGATTGGCCATCGCGCGCGACACCAGATGCCCGTCGTTCCGACGGGTGGTCATCATCGCAATCTCCAGGTTCTCGATCATTTCGTAGAGCTTGGCGAGTTCGCTGTTCACAGAGTCCTCCAGCCGGTTCCTGTGCAACCTGGCGGCCAAACAAGGTGCCAATGGTCCAAGGTGTCAAGGGTGTTGGAGAAGCCGGCCCGGCGTGTGGGCGGCGCTCAGGCCGCGAATTCAACGGGGACGCGCTGCGGGATGAGGCCGCGCTCGTAGGCTTCGGAAAGGAGGCGCTCGAGGCCGAGACGGCCGCGCTCGCCGTAGGCCAGGGTCAGCTCGTTGACGTACATCCCCACGAAGGTGTCGGTCTTGCCGCGGTCCAGCCCGCGGCCGAACTGCAGCGCGTACTCCACCGCTTCCTGCCGGTGCGCCAGCGCATAGGCGATGCTGTCGTGCAGCATCTTCGACACCTTGGCGATCATCTCCTGGCCGAGATCGCGGCGGATGACGTTGCCGCCAAGCGGCAGCGGCAGGCCGCCGGTCCGCTCCGCCCACCACTCGCCAAGATCGACGACCTTCTTCAGGCCCTCGTCCTGGTAGGTCAGCTGTCCCTCGTGAATCAGCAGACCGGCGTCGGCCTTGCCGTCGAGCACCGCCTGCTGAATCTCGTCGAACGGCACGACGACGTATTCGAAGTCGGGCTCGTAGAGCCGCAGCGTCAGGTAGGCGGTCGTCAGGGTGCCGGGAATGGCGATGCGCCGTCCCTTGACACCATTGCCCGCCGCGCCCCTGGAGGGCGGTCCTTCGGAAGAGATGGCCGGCGTCACTACGATCGGGCCGTAATTGTCGCCCATGCTGGCGCCGTGCGGGAGCAGCGCGTACTTGTCCACCAGGTGGGCGTAGGCGTGGAAGGACACCGCCGTGACCTCGTACTGGCCGTCGAACGCCGCGCGATTGAGCGACTCGATGTCCTTGAGCACCTGATCGACGACGATGCCGCCGGTCTCGACGTTGCCGCTGGCCAGACCGAAAAACATGAAGGCGTCGTCCGAGTCGGGGCTGTGCGCGACGGTGATCCGCGTTTCTGACATTGTCAGCTTCAGGCCTTTGCTTTCTGCAGGGAGCGCACCACCGCGACCACGTGCGCGATGGCGAAATCGATGTCGGCCTCGGTCGTCGTGCGACCGAGACCGAAGCGGATGGAGGCGCCGGCGTGGTCGCCGGTCGCGCCGATCGCCTGGAGGACGTGCGAGGGCGCCTGGCTGCCCGAGCTGCAGGCGGATCCGGTCGAGACCGCCACCTCGCCAAGCGCCATTACCAGCGCCTCCCCCTCGACTTCGTCGAAGCTGAGGTGCAGATTGTGCGGCAGCCGGCGATCCCCGGAGGGACCGTTGACGTGCAGGCCGGTGAGATCGCGCTCGAGGCCGGCCAGCAGCCGATCGCGCAGCGCCGACAGCCGCGCCGACTCCGCCGGCATCTCCGCGGCGCAGATTTCCGCGGCGCGGCCGAGGCCGACGATGCCGGGGACGTTGAGGGTGCCGGAGCGCAGGCCGTTCTCGTGGCCGCCGCCGTCGATCTGGCAGGAGAGCGGCAGCTTCGGCTTTTTCCGCCGGACGTAGAGCGCGCCCGCGCCTTTGGGGCCATAGTACTTGTGCCCGGTCAGCGACAGCAGATCGACGCCGAGCGCCGAGACGTTGAGCGGGACCTTGCCCGCTGCCTGCGCCGCGTCGGTGTGGAAGAGGACGTTGCGCTCCTGGGCAATCGCCCCGATCGCCTGCAGATCCTGGAGCACGCCAATCTCGTTGTTGGCGGCCATCACCGAGATCAGGACGGTGCGTTCGGTGATCGCCTTGCGCAGTTCGTCGAGATCGAGGAAGCCCTGGCGATCGACGCCGAGGCGCGTGACCCGGCAGCCCTCGCGCTCGAGGCGCTTGCAGGAGTCGAGCACCGACTTGTGCTCGGTGGCAACGGTGATCAGATGATCGCCGCGGTCGCGCAGCGCGTGCGCGCACCCCTTGATGGCGAGGTTGTTCGATTCGGTGGCGCCGCTGGTGAAGACGACCTCCTGCGCCGAGGCGCCGATCAGCGAGGCGACCTGGTGGCGCGCCGCCTCGACCGCCTTCTGCGCCTCCCAGCCCCAGGCGTGCTGGCGGCTGGCGGGGTTGCCGAACTGTTCGGTGAAGTACGGGAGCATCGCCTCGAGGACACGGGGGTCCACCGGCGTGGTCGCGTGGTAATCGAGATAGAC
>JAYTEJ010000458.1:0-3534 GCA_043735365.1 Acidobacteriota bacterium | reverse complement strand
GCCGGCAATCCCGCGGCGCTGGCGCGCCGCTACAACGTCGAGGGGATCGACGAAGTCGTGGTGCTCGATGTCACCGCGACGATCGAGGGGCGCCGCGCCTTTGAAAAGACCATCCGATCGGTGTCGCGCGAACTGTTCATTCCGCTGACCGTCGGCGGCGGCATCCGGACCGAGGCCGACGCCGCCGCGGCGCTCGATGCCGGCGCCGACAAGGTCGGGGTGAACAGCGCGGCGTTGGCGGATCCCTCACTGCTGACGCGACTCGCGGCACGCTACGGCAGCCAGGCGATCGTGGTGGCGATCGATGCCAAGCGGAACGGCGGGCGGTTCGACGTCTTCGCGCGCAGCGGCAGCGCCGCCACCGGGCGCGATGCCGTCGAGTGGGCGATCGAAGCCGAGGCCCGCGGCGCCGGCGAAGTGCTGCTGACCTCGATCGATCGCGACGGCACTCGGGCCGGCTTCGACTGCCCGTTGACGGCCGCGGTCTCGACCGCCGTCTCGATTCCGGTGATCGCCTCCGGGGGGGCCGGCACGTTCGACCATTTTGCCGAAGTCTTCACCGAGGGGCGGGCCGACGCCGCCCTGGCAGCCTCGGTGTTCCATTTTTCAGAGCACGCGGTGGCCGATCTCAAGCGCTATCTGCGCGACAAAGGTGTACCGGTTCGATGCTGATTCCTTCAATCGATCTTCAGGGCGGACGGGTCGTGCAGCTGGTGCAGGGAGAGAAGCTCGCCGTCCAGTCGGACGACATCGACGCCTGGGTGGCCCGGTTCGCGTCGTACCCGAAAGTGCAGCTGATCGACCTCGACGCCGCGAAGGGGGCCGGGCACAACGACACCATCGTCGCCAGGATCTGCGCGGCGCTGCCGTGCCGGGTGGGGGGCGGCATCCGCACCATCGAGCGCGCCGAGGCGGCGCTCGCGGCCGGCGCCCGGAAAGTCATTCTCGGATCGTCGCTGTTCAAGGACGGGGTCGTGGATCTCGACTTCGCCCGCCGGCTCAGCGAGCGGATCGGGCCCGACCGGCTGATTGCCGCGGTCGATGGCAAGGGCGGCCGGGTCGTGGTCCACGGCTGGCGCACCGCACTCGACCTGACGCCCGAAGAGGCCATCAGGCGGCTCGATCCTTTCTTCGGCGAATTCCTCTACACCCATGTCGATCTCGAGGGCCTGATGCGCGGGACCGACATGCCCGCGATCGAGGCGCTGCGCGCCGCGACCAGCCGCAGCCTCACCGCCGCCGGCGGCATCACCACCCGCGAGGAAATCGATCGGCTCGACGCCATGGGCGTGGATGCCGTCGTCGGCATGGCCATCTATACCGGCCGGCTGGCGATTGACTGACCCGCCGCTGTCCACCTTCAGACTTTCCTTCCGGTCCGCTGTTGCAATACCCTCAGCGGCGATGCGCAGTTGTCTCCTCATCCTGATCCTCGCGCTCGCTGCCGGGGGATGCAGCCGCAGCGCAGGCGTCTTCTCCGAGCCCAACGCCCGCGCCCACATCTCGATGCTGGCCGGAACGATCGGCAGCCGCGCGACGGGGACCGACGCCAACGCCAGGGCCCGCGCCTATGTGATCGACCAGCTGCGGCTCTACGGCTACGAGGTCAGGGTGCAGGAGGCCGATGCCAGGCGGCCAGAGTTCGGCCGGACGGCGCACGTCTCGAACATCATCGGCGTGCTCGCCGGCAGCCGCAGCGAAGCGATCGGGCTGGTCTCGCACTACGACTCCGTTCCCGAGTCTCCGGGAGCCGCCGACGACGGGCTGGGCGTGGCGGTGTCGCTCGAGGCGGCGCGCGTGCTGGCGTCGAGAAGCGACCGGATCTGGTCAATCCTGGTGATCGTCACCGACGGCGAGGAATCCGGGCTGATGGGCGCCGCGGCGCTGGTGACCGATCGCGAGGTCATGAACCGGCTGCAGGCCTACATCAACGTCGAGGCGGCGGGATCCGGCGGCCCGGGGATGCTCTTCCAGTCGGGGCCGGACAATGGCTGGATTACCGGTCCCTGGGCCCGGTCCGCGCCGCATCCGCGCGGCGCCGCCTACGGGATTGAACTGTACCGCCGGCTGCCGAACGACACCGACTTCACCATTTTGGCGCGGCACGGGATCCCCGGCCTCAACTTCGCGCTGATCGGTGACGGCTACGCGTACCACACGCCACGCGACGTTCCCGAACGGATCAGCGCGCGGACGCTGCGCGATATCGGGGAGAACGTGGTGGCGACGGCGCGCGCGCTCGACGGCCGGGACATCACGCGACGAAGTGGAGCCGGCGCGGTCTACTTCGACATCGGCGGCGTAGCGGCCGTCAGCTACCCGGCGCTCGCCGGCTGGATTCTGTCGGTCGGGGCGGTGCTGCTGGGCGCGATCGCGTGCGTCCGGATCGTGCCGGCGGCCATCCGCCTGGGCGGCGGACTGCGCTGGGTGCTCACGGCCGTGTGGTCGGTTGCCGGCTTCACGGCGGCGGGCCTGGCGATGGCGGGGACGACGCGGGCGCTGAGAGCCGCACGTGCCGTCTATCACCCGTGGTATGCCCGGCCGGACCGTTTGTTCCTGCTGCTGCTCGTCGTCGGGGTGACGGTTGCCTGGCTCGTGAGCCGCGCCGGGCGCTGGCTGCCGGCCCGGGCCCACGGGATGCGGGACCCACTGGTGACCTGGAGCGTGGCGCTGCCGTTCTGGCTGCTGCTGTCGATGGCGATGCTGTGGCTCGCACCCGCGGCCGCCTACCTCTGGACGCTGCCGCTGCTGACCGCCGCCGCCCTGCTGCTGGTCGTGCCGGCAACCAGCCCGACGTCGCTGCGGATGGCGTCGGTGGCGGTGCTGGCTGTTGCCGCCACGCTCTGGCTCAGGGACACCCTGGAGCTGCTGCGCTTCATGGCGCCGCTGTTCGGCCGGCTGCCGATAATCACCCCTTCCTGGGTGTATGCCGCCGTGCTTGGCGCCGCGAGCCTGATGATGGCGCCGCCTTTCATCGCCGCAGTCGCCGGGACTACACCGATCGCACGCCCATCCCTGGTGACGGCGCTGTGCCTGCTGGCAACGGCCATTGCCGGGGCGGCCGCGTGGGCCGCGCCCGCCTACACCGAGACCCAGCCGCAGCGCCGCACGGTGCGCGCGCTCCAGGAGGCGCCGGGCGCCTCCGGCATCTGGGAGATCGGATCGGTCGAGCCGGGTCTCGACCTGCGGAGCGGGGCTCCCGGAGGCTGGACCCTGCAAAGCGATACCGCTCCCGCGACCATTCCCTGGGGACGCCTCCCCCACCCCTTCGTCTTCCGCGCCCCCGGACCGGCGCTGGGGCCGCCGCCCGCCGCCATCACCAGCATCGTCTCGACGCCGGTGGCGGCCGGGTCAGAGCTGGCGATCACGGTCGTTCCCGTCCGGCGCGGAATTGCGCTGTCCTTCGTGCTGCCCACGGGAGTGATTCCGGCGCGCTCGAGCCTGCCGGGAGCGCTGCGGCTGGGCCGCTGGACCGCCACCTTCATCGCCCCGCCCGCCGAGGGACTGGTGTGGCGCGCCGGGTTCAGGACCGCC
>JAYTEJ010000457.1:0-4226 GCA_043735365.1 Acidobacteriota bacterium | reverse complement strand
CCGTGCGCGATCCGCTCCTTCTCGCGCTGGACCGCGGCGACGACCTTGCGGTCCTCGTTGACGACCATGTCGATGATGTCGGGAACGGCGGCCTTGTCGACCGCCAGGCTGACGGGATTGATGGCTTCGGTCGGCAGACCCTGCCACTTCGAACGCGTCGTCGGCATGAAATTGGTTCCGTGTGTTCCAGGTGGCGCGGGATTCGGCGCAGCAGCCGGGTACACTACTCCCCGGGCGCGAGCAGTGTCAAACGGCCGCGAGGGCGAAGTGCCGGGATCAGTAAGCGCCGGTCACGTGGAGATTCCACGCCAGCGCCGCGGCCGCCAGCGCCAGAAAGAGCCACAGACGCCGGTTTGTGAGAACGTTGATGATCTGTCCCATGGAAGACCATGATCAGGGCCGGGGCCAGTGGCGCCAGGTACGGCGCGCAGCCATCAGGGTAGACACCCGACCGGGCGTATTGTTCCGTCGCGGTCAGGAGGCTCGATGATTGACGCCTATCTGGCGTACCTGCAGGGCGTCCGCCGGATGTCGCCGAACACGCTCGAGAGCTACGCCCGCGACCTCGCGGCGCTGTCGGCGTTCGCCCGCGGCCGCGGCCTCGACGTCTCCAGCCTGGCGAGGAAGGATCTCGAGGCGTTCGTCCGGCAGTTGATGTCGGGCGGCTTGTCGCCGCGCTCGGTCGCCCGGACGGTGGCGTGCGTGCGCGGCTTCTACCGCCATGTGGCGCTGGAGCGCCGTCAGGACAGCAGCCCCGCGGATGATCTCCGGCCTCCGAAAGCGTGGCCGGCGCTGCCGAAATTCCTGTCGCTCGAGGAGGTGGACAGGCTGCTGGCGCAGCCGGATACCGCCACCCCGCGCGGCCTGCGCGACAAGGCGCTCGTCGAGGTTCTGTATGCCACCGGGCTGCGGGTCTCGGAGCTGGTGACGCTGCGCGCCGGCGACCTCAGCCTGGACGAGGGCTACCTGACCTGCATCGGCAAGGGAGACAAGCAGCGCATGGTGCCGCTCGGGCAGCAGGCCGTGGAATGGGTGCGGCGCTACCTGCGCGACGGCCGCTCGGCCTTGCTCCGCAAGAAAACGTCGCCCTGGCTGTTCGTCAACGCCCGCGACGGCGGCCCGCTGTCGCGCATCGGCTTCTGGAAAGTGCTCAAGGCCTACGGCCTCGCGGCGGGCATTGCGGCGCCGATCAGTCCGCACGTGCTGCGGCATTCCTTTGCCACCCATCTGCTCGACCGCGGCGCCGACCTCCGCATGATCCAGATGATGCTCGGGCATGCCGACCTGTCGACGACGCAGATTTACACTCATGTGCTGGAAGCCCGGCTGCGGACCGTCTACGATCGCTTCCATC
The DNA here is from genome assembly GCA_043735365.1 of Acidobacteriota bacterium. GTDB lineage: Bacteria > Acidobacteriota > Vicinamibacteria > Vicinamibacterales > 2-12-FULL-66-21 > JALZOC01. The sequence continues at coordinate 2,872 of JAYTEJ010000457.1, read as the reverse complement.
CGCGGCAGTGATCCGGGCGGAACCGCCGCCGCCGGCTGCCGTCTATTTCTTTGATCGCCGGAACGAGAAGGAGAGAGATGACACGCACCCTGTGGGAAAAGATCGAAGGCAACACCGAGCAGATTCTCGCCGAGCTCCGCCGTCTGGTGGAGGAGGGCAACGCCCGGCGGGTGGTGGTGCGCCAGGCGGGCAGGACCATCGCCGAGTTTCCGCTGACCGCGGGGGTGATCGGCGCGGTCATCGCCCCGGTCGCCGCCGCCATCGGCGCGCTCGGTGCGCTCCTCACCGACTGCACGATCGAGGTCGAGAAAGGGCCGCCCGACGAGGCCCCGCCGCCGCCGCCGGACGCCGCCGCATGAGCATTGCCCCGCTCCGCCGGATGCTGCTATATTGAGAGGATCTGAAAGCCTTCGCCGACCGCAGGCGGAGTGCCTGCCCTCCGGGGACATTCCAGGCAGGCTCGTGAATTCCGCGCCGTTCGGCGGCCGTGATGGTCCGACGGGCGCGCCGCACGCTGCACAAGGAGCTCGACACGCATGAGCCGTAAAGGCCGCCATCTCTTCACGTCCGAATCGGTGACCGAGGGACACCCCGACAAGATCGCCGATCAGATTTCCGATGCGATTCTCGACGCCATCCTCGAGCAGGATCCCAACGGCCGCGTCGCCTGCGAGACGCTGGTGACCACGGGGCTGGCGATCATCGCCGGCGAGATCACCACCAGCTGCTACGTCGACTTTCCCAAGATCGTCCGCGAGACGATCAAGGACGTCGGCTACACGCGCGCCAAGTTCGGCTTCGATTCGGAGACCTGCGCGGTCCTCTCGTCGATCCACGGCCAGTCCCCCGACATCGCCATGGGCGTGGATCCCGGCGGCGCCGGCGACCAGGGGCTGATGTTCGGCTACGCCTGTACCGAGACCGAAGAGCTGATGCCGCTGCCGATCATGCTGGCCCACAAGCTGGTCAAGGGGCTGTCGTGCGCCCGCCGCGACGGCGTGCTCGACTATCTCCGCCCCGACGGCAAGTCGCAGGTCACGGTCGAGTACGACGGCCACCGCCCCGTCCGGGTAGACACCGTCGTCGTCTCCACTCAGCACAGCGCCGAGGTCTCGAACGAGACCCTGCGCGACGAGATCACCGACAAGATCGTCAACCGGGTGATCCCCGAGAGCATGCGGGACAAGAACACCCGCATCCTGATCAACCCGACCGGGCGCTTCGTCACCGGCGGACCGCACGGCGACGCCGGTGTCACGGGGCGCAAGATCATCGTTGACACCTACGGCGGCGCGGCGCCGCACGGCGGCGGCGCCTTCTCCGGCAAGGATCCGACCAAGGTCGATCGCTCCGCCTGCTACATGGCGCGCTACGTCGCCAAGAACGTCGTCGCGGCGGGCCTCGCGGAACGCTGCATGGTGCAGCTGGCCTATGCGATTGGCGTCGCCGAGCCGGTGTCGGTGCTGATCGACACCTTCGATACCGGTGCGATCGACGACGAGAAGATCAGCGAGATCGTCCGCGCCCAGTTCGAGCTGACGCCGCGCGGGATCATCGAGACGTTGAATCTGCGCCGGCCGATCTACCGCAAGACCGCGGCCTTCGGCCACTTCGGCCGCACCGAGCCGGAGTTCACCTGGGAGCGGTCCGACAAGGCCGCGGCGCTCAAGGCGGCTGCGGGCATTTGACAGGTGCGGGTTAATGGCGCCGATTCCCCCAGGGCTCGGAGCCGCATGCGCCAGGCATTGATCGTGACGGCGGCCATACCGGCTGCCGTCATTTTTTTTGTGCTGGCGACGCTGCCGCCGCGGCCGCGGGCGGTGGCGGCGTCCGACCCGGAGCTCGCCCGGAGAACCGTGGCCGGGGCCTACCACGTGCATACCTTGCGGTCCGACGGCTCGGGCGACCGTGCCGCCGTGGCGGCCTCCGCGGCACGCGCCGGCCTGCGCTTCGTGATCATCACCGATCATGGGGATGCCACCCGGCAGCCGGAGGCGCCGGCCTACATCGGCGGCGTCCTGTGCCTGGACGGCGTCGAGGTCAGCACCACCAGCGGCCACTACGTTGCCCTCGGTCTCGGGGCGGCGCCCTATCCGCTCGGCGGCGAGGCGGCCGCGGTGATCGAGGACGTCGCCCGGCTGGGGGGCTTCGGAGTCGCGGCGCACCCGGACTCGGCGCGGCCGGAGCTGGCCTGGGGGGCCTGGGATGCGCCGTTCGACGGCATCGAATGGATCAATGCCGACAGCGAATGGCGGAACGAGACCAGGGCACGGCTGGCGCGCGTACTGCTCGCGTACCCGTTCCGTCCCGCGGCCGCGCTCGCGTCGATCCTGGATCGTCCCGTGAATACCATCGAGCGCTGGGATGCGTTGACCAGGACGCGGCCCGTGCTCGCGATCGCCGGCGACGACGCGCACGGCGGCGTCGGCCGCAGCGCCGAGTACCGCGGCACCACCACGCGTCCGTTCTGGACGCCGGGCATCCCCTCGTACGAGGCGTCGTTCCGGACCTTCAGCACCAACGTCGTCCTGACGCGGCCGCTGACGGGGGATGCGGCTGCCGATGCCGCCGCTCTGCTCGCCGCCGTCCGTCGCGGCGCCGTATTTACGGCCGTGAACGCGCTGGCCACTCCGGCGCTGCTCGACGTGCGTGCCACCCGGGGCAGCACGACCGTGACGATGGGCGAGACGCTGACGCCGGGGCCGGCTACGATCGTCGCCAGTGCGTCTGGCCCCCCGGGTGCGCGCATGGTGCTGCTCCATGACGGCGCCGAGATCGCGGCGGCGAGCGGGGGAGCGCTGCGGGCCGAGGTGGCGGAAGCCAGCGGGGCGTACCACGTCGAGGTCCACGTACCCGGCGCGCCAGGCAGTCC
>JAYTEJ010000456.1:0-7298 GCA_043735365.1 Acidobacteriota bacterium | reverse complement strand
TCCTGGCGCAGGCGATCTTCCGGGAGGGCGCGAAGAACGTCGTCGCCGGCGCCAACCCGATGGAGCTGAAGCGCGGCATCGAGAAGGCCGTCGAAGCGGTGATCGCCTCGCTCAAGAGCCAGTCGAAGCCGGTCGCCGGCAACATGATCGCCCAGGTCGGCACGATCTCGGCGAACAGCGACGAGACCATCGGCAAGATCATCGCGGAAGCGATGGAGAAGGTCGGCAAGGACGGCGTCATCACGGTTGAAGAGGCGCGCACGCTCGAGACCTCGCTCGAGGTCGTCGAGGGCATGCAGTTCGATCGCGGCTACCTGTCCCCCTACTTCGTCACCGACCCCGAGCGCATGGAAGTGGTGCTCGAGAACCCCGTCATCCTGATCCACGAGAAGAAGATCAGCACCATGAAGGACCTGCTGCCGCTGCTCGAGCAGGTGGCGCGCGCCGGCCGGCCGCTGGTGATCATCGCCGAGGACGTCGACGGCGAGGCGCTGGCGACGCTGGTGGTCAACAAGCTGCGCGGCACGCTCCAGGCCGTCGCCGTCAAGGCGCCGGGCTTCGGCGATCGCCGCAAGGCGATGCTCGAGGACATCGCGATCCTGACCGGCGGCCGCGCGCTGACCGAGGACCTCGGCATCAAGCTCGAGAACATCAAGCTCGAGGATCTCGGCAAGGCCAAGAAGGTCACGATCAACAAGGACAACACCACCATCGTCGAAGGGTCGGGCGGGTCCAAGGACATCGAGGGCCGGGTCAAGCAGATCCGCACCCAGGTCGAAGAGACCACCTCGGACTACGACCGTGAGAAGCTGCAGGAGCGGCTGGCGAAGCTGGTCGGCGGCGTCGCCGTCATCAAGGTCGGTGCGGCTACCGAGACCGAGATGAAGGAGAAGAAGGCGCGCGTCGAAGACGCGATGCACGCGACCAAGGCGGCGGTCGAGGAAGGCATCGTCCCCGGCGGCGGTGTCGCGCTCATCCGCGCGGCCAAGGCGCTCGACAGCCTCAAGCTCGAGGGTGATCAGAAGGTCGGCGTCGAACTGATTCGCAAGGCCATCGAGGAGCCGCTGCGCTGGATCGCGACCAACGCGGGCCAGGAAGGCTCGATCGTGGTGGCGCGGGTCAAGGAAGCGAAGAGCCCCGGCGAGGGCTACAACGCCGCCACCGACAAATACGAAGACATGGTCGCGGCCGGCGTCATCAACCCGACCAAGGTGGTGCGCTCGGCACTGCAGAACGCCTCCTCCATCGCCTCACTGCTGCTGACGACCGAAGCACTGGTGTGCGATATCCCCGATGAGAAGAAGGACGCGCCGATGCCCGGCGGGGGCGGCGGCGGCATGGGCGGGATGTACTAACACCACCCGCGGAACGTCCGGACTCGTCCGGAATGGAAAGGGCCGGCTGGAGCAATCCAGCCGGCCCTTTTTTTCTGCAGCGAACTGCGGCCCGCGCCTCAGCGCAGCGTGAACGACATCTCGATTTCAATCAGCACGGGGACGGGCTGACCGAGCCGCCGTCCCGGCTCGAAGCGCCACTGCTGGACGGTGCGAACCGCTTCCTTGTCGAGGCCGAACGTCGGATCGAGCGATTTGGTGATTTTGACGCTGCCGACGGACCCGTCGGGCAGGACAATGGCTTCCATCCGCACCAGCCCCTGGATCCTGGCGCGCATCGCCTCGCTGGTGTAGGTCGGCTTGACCTCGCGGATGATGCGCGGCGAGGTGACGCCGTTGCCTTCACGGTAGACGCCACCCCCGGTGCCCCCGCCGCTGCCGTCGCCGTAGCCGGAGCCGGTGCCCGGACCGACTCCGGTGCCGGTGCCGGTGCCACCGCCACCGCCGGAGCCGATCCCCTGGGCCAGTGTTGTCTGCGGCATCTGCGTCATCGCACCCGGAAGCTCCGCCACGGCGGTGACCGCGGGGATGTTCATCTGCGGCAGCGGCTTGGGCGGCGTGACCTCCGCTTTTGGCGGCGGCGGCGCGAAACTGCGCGGTTTCGGCGGAACGATCTCAGCTTTGCGTGGGGGATCCGGCGTCCGGTTGCCGCCCCCGCCTCCGCCCCCGCCCGGCCCCGGAGTCGCAATCCAGGTGATGTCGGGCAGCGGAGTGGGACGGCTGATCTCCTCGGAGACGGCCGGTATGCGCGTGAGCACGAACAGGGCCACAGCGAGCGCCGCGAGATGGGCCACGACCGAGCCGGCAAACCGCTGGCCGTAGCTCTGCCATGACGTCTCGGTCGCGGGCACCGAGCCCGCGAGGAACCTCGAGTTGGGACTCGCGCCCTGATAGGCTTCAGGCATCAGCTGATCGGCAAACAACGGAAAAGCCATTGTGACTCGACTGAATCACGGTCGCAAGGTGCAATAACGGTGCCCCGCCCGCGACCGGCGACGGCCGGAAAAACGCGAGCCTGCGGAGCTTGGCGTCCTGCGGTTAGGACGCTCGGAACCCGATTCTGGACTCAGACGCGGCCCGTCCACGCGCCAATGCCGGCGTTGCCGCCGCCATAGGCGTGCAGCTTGGCCAGCGCGTCGGACGCCCGGGCCTCGCTCATGATGGCGACGAGTACGCCTCCCCGACCGACCAGCGTCTCGAAAATGTAGCCGTCGTGCTGCTGGAAACCCGCAAGGCCTATCGTCGAGGCCAGCCCCTGTCGTTCCAGACGCCCGTCGGCACCCTGCAGGGCAGCGAGGAGCGGACCGCTTGCCGCCACCGGCCCGAGGGTCTTGACCTGCAGCGGCAGCGGTGCGGTTGCGAGAAACGCCGACATCAGTTCGAGCGACGCGGGGGACCAAGTGGTGAGGAGGGTCAGGGAGTCCCTGGAGAAGCCGGCGGCGAGCAGCGCGTCGAGGCCCCGCCGCGCCCAGGCGTGATCCTGGAAGACCCCGACCGTGAAGAGTTGCGTCACCACGGCAGGGCTCATCCGGTCCAGTTGGCGGTTTCGACCAAGGTTGCGCCGCTGCCGGCCATCGCCGCGCGGATCAGTGGAGCGCTGGTCTCGGTGGTGTGGACCGCGATCAGCACCGCACCGTCGGCCACGGCGCGCTGCAGCGCCTCCGCGCGGTCTTCCGGAAAGCCAGCCTCGGTCAGCGCCGAGGCGAGCCCGCCGGCGGCGTGGCCGGCGGCCTCGCCCAACCCGGCGGACAACGGTCCGGCCGCCACGATCGGTCCGACGCCGGGGAGGACCAGCGCGATCGCCGCGAGCACATACCCCGACAATTCACCCAGGCGGCCCGCGGTGCGCGAGTCCTCGAGCTCGGCCCCGGGAGTGGCGTCCATGCCGGCGGCCAGCGCCGTATCCTCGTCGTGATTGCGGCTGACGACCGAGATGCTGTCGTGGGGGACGCCGGCGGCATGCGCCGCGCGGGCGCCGCCCGCGGCAGCGGCCGGTGAGGGATAGAGCGCAAGAACCAGTGGATGCGGCATGAAACTCCCGAAAAACCCGGCAAGGACGGACTGTGAGTAGCGGCCTTGACCGGCTCGAATCTGAGTTTTTGAGTCAAGTCTTCCGGTCGAGGCCGTCCGCGCGCCCGCGCGGCGTTATCAAGCTTTGTCGCCTAGCGAACGGAGCCTCTCGACGTCTCAGGCGCCGCTCGCTAGGATTGTACCGTAACGATGCCTGCCCTGCCCCGCTTCGACGTCGCGATTGTCGGCGCCGGCCCCGCCGGCGCCCGCGCCGCTTGGCGGCTGGCCGGCGTGGGTGCGAGGGTCGTGATGCTCGACCCCAGCCACCCCCGCGAGAAAGCCTGCGGCGGCGGGCTGACGGGCCGGGCGCTCGATCTCGTCGCGGCGGCGACCGGCCTCGCTTGTCTCCCCCTGGTGGCCATCGACCGGGCCAGCTTCGAAGACGGCATCGCCACGGCGTCGATACCGATTGCCCCCGACCGCGATGGCCGCCCCCGGCTGGCGGTGATCGCCCGGCGGATCCTGGACGAGGCACTGGTCGCGGCCGCCACGACGGCGGGCGCCGCGCTCCTGCCGCTCCGGGTCGAGCGCATCGAGCGCGAGGGCGGAGGGTGGATCGTCGGATCGAGGGCGCAGTCGGTGCGCGCGGACTGGCTGCTCGGCGCCGACGGCCCGGCGAGCTTCGTCCGCCGCACGGTGCACCGGCCGTTCGCCAGGCGGGACCTGTCGATTGCGACCGGCTTCTACGTACCGGGCTACTCGTCGTCCTGCGTGTCGCTCGCCTTCGAAGCGCGGCCTCCGGGATACCTGTGGTCGTTCCCGCGCCGCGATCACCTCGCGGTTGGCGTCTGCGCCCAGGCCGACGACAGCTCGCCCGCCGTGCTGCGGCCGGTGGTGTCGCGGTGGATCGCCAGACACGTCGGCGCCGACGCGCCGCTCGAGCGCTACAGCTGGCCGATCCCGTCGCTCGGCATGGAGGCGCTCGCCGGCGAGCCCCCGTCCGGACCTGGATGGATGCTGCTCGGAGACGCGGGGGGCATGGTCGATCCGATCACCAGGGAGGGCATCTACTTCGCACTGGCCGCCGGCGACGCCGCGGCCGACAGCCTCCAGCGCGGCCGCCTGGCGGCGCGCGAGTACGAGGCGCGGATCCGCGACACCATCCATCCCGAACTGCGGCGCGCCGCGGCGCTCAAAGCCCGCTTCTTCCAGCCGCGCTTCACCGCGCTGCTCCTTGAAGCGCTGGCCGCGAGCGGCGCCATCCGGCGGATCATGGCCGACCTCATCGCCGGAGTGCAGCCGTACCATGGGCTCCGCCGGCGGCTGGTCCGCACCGGCGAAGTCCGGCTCGGCATCCGAGCGTTGGCGCGGCTCTATCGATAGGGCGCGGCTGTCCGCTATTTCACGGTGTAGCCGTCCCGGGCCCGGACCTGGACGCCGGGGCGCGTGACCCGCACGGAGATCGAGCGCCACTCACCGCCGGCGCCCGCCGACCCGCGCGTCGGGGTGTAACCGAGGAGGTATTGCCGCCGCAGCGCGCGGGCAATGTTCCGGAGCGCCGTCGTCAGCGCCGCGGCATCGCGGGTGTGATACGAGCGGCCGCCGGTGAGCGTGGCCAGCTCCGCGAAGAGCGGCGGGCGATCGGCGCCGAGCGCGATCGGATAAACCATGACGTCCGACCGCCGTGCCGCCTCGAGCGCCTGCGACGCCGAGGCGTCGCTGTAGCGATCGGCGCCGTCCGACAGCAGCACCAGCGCCCGGCGCCCGCGCGCGGGCTGGACCTGGTCGATCGCCTGGATGACGGCGTCGTACAGCCCGGTCGTGCCAAACGGCTGCAGCGCCAGCAGGGCGTCGTACTGCGCCTTGCGGTCGGTCGATAGCGGCGTCAGCATCTCGACCTGTGATCCGATCGCGACAATCGCCGATTGATCCTCCGCCCGCAGCTCGCCGAGGAAGGCGCGGGCCGCGGACTTGGCGAGCGCCAGCCGCGCCCCCGACATGCTGAAGCTGCGGTCGAGCGCCACCGCCACCGAGAGCGGAAACTCGCCGGCCGTGAAGTTGGCGATCGTCTGCAGCTCGCCGTTCTCCCGCAGCTCGAAATCCTCCTGCTTCAGCGTCGTGACCGGCTGCCCGGCGGCGTCGGTGGCACTGGCGTAGACCTCGACCAGATTGACGCCGGAGGTGAACTGCGCCGAGCCACGCCCCGTCGAGCCCATCAGCACGAGCAGCGCCGACGCCAGCCGCACCCCGCGACGCCGGTGCGGGCCACCGGGGCGCGACGCAAGGGTGATACAATCGTGTGGTTCAAGGGCGCGTTTTGAAGGAGTTCCCATGTTTGGCAGTCTCGGCATCCCCGAGCTCGTGATCATCCTGTTCATCATCATCCTGATTTTCGGCGCCAACCGGCTGCCGGAGATCGGCCGCGGTATCGGCAAGGGAATCCGCAACTTCAAGGAATCGAACGCCGAATCCGCCAAGCGCGACGACTAATCGCGGCGCACGATCCGTACGTCGCCGACGCGGCGCGTCACACGCTCCCGATCGAGATACTCCAGTAGCGGAATCGCATATTTCCTGCTGATTCCATACCTCGCCTTGAAGGCGGCCACGTCCACGCGGGCCTCCGCTCCCTCCGGCCTCCCAAGCTGCCTGAGTTCCCTCTTCAGCCGCTCCAGCGCCTCGGCGTGGAACAGCAGTCCGTCGATCCGCACGAGCCGCTTCTGTCTGACGAGCAGTGCCGCGACGCGCTCGATCACCGCGGCCGGCACGCCCGCCGCGACGACGATCGAGGCGACCGCGGGTGGCGCCAAGCCTCCCTCGAGCAGCATCGCTTCGAGCGTATCGCGGGCGCGCCCTTCCTCAGGCGAGAGCGACAGCGCATGACCCGCCTGCGTCAGCCGGTCCCCCGCCGCGATCGCGCCCCGCTGCACGAGCGCCCCGACCACGTGTTCGAACACCGCGGGGGCCGCCCCCTTGAACAGCCGCTCCCGGGCTTCCTCGCGGGGCAGTCCGCCGGAGAGCGCATCGGCCGCATGGTGCGCCGCCACCGCTGCCGCCACCTTCGCGCCGAGCGCCTCCAACGCGGCTGTGGCCACCAGCGTCTCGCCGACCACGGTGACCCGTCCCTCCGCGACCAGGCGCCCCTCCATCGCTCGCGCCTCTCCCGGATCGAGCCCGGCGCGGCTGACCAGCGCCGCTCGCGCCATCCCGCCCGGCCCGCGCTCTTCGATCAACGACCGCACCGCCTCGGCCGCCGCGGCGCCGCTTCCGGCGGGCCCGTCGAGCCGGCGGAAGCGCTCCCGCGCCGCCGGCGTCCGGATCGCCGACCGCGGCGGGTGCGGGTCCAGCACGACGCCCCCTCCCACCGTCATCGCCGGCGAGTAGGCGCGCAGGATGAAGCGATCGCCGCGCGTTACCACCGCCTCGCCTTCCAGCCGCAGCCGCGCGTAGGCGCAGCGGCCCGCGGGGATCTCCCCGGCAGGGCCTTCGTCGTCGCGGAGCGCCGCCACCGCCACCCGGCCAATCACCTCGGTCGTGCCCTGATGGAACCGGACCCTCGCGCCGTGGCGCAGCGGGCGCGCCTCCGGCAGCATCTCGAGCGCGACATCCAGCCGCCGGGTCGGCGCCAGGGATCCGGCGCGGCACAGCGTATCCCCACGGGTGACGCCGGCGCGCTCCACGCCGCCGAGGTTCACGGCGACGCGCTGGCCGGCCTCGGCCGCGGCCTCGCGGCTGCCATGCACCTGCAGGCCGCGCGCCTTCACCAGGATGTTCGAGGGCAGCAGGACCAGCTCCTCGTCCACCGCCATCCGTCCCGAGACCAGCGTGCCGGTCACCACGGTGCCGAAGCCCTTCGCGGAAAACGCCCGATCCACCGGCAGACGCGCGACCCCC
>JAYTEJ010000455.1:0-3331 GCA_043735365.1 Acidobacteriota bacterium | reverse complement strand
GGCGCCACCGGCGCCGCCAGCGTCGCGTTGGTGGCGTTTCGGTGGTCGCGCCGTGACGAAATCACCGACCCGCCGATACCGCCGCCCGCGGCCGGCGCCGATCCCGATCTCTCGGTGAGATTGGATGATGAGCTCCGCGATCTCGACTAGGCGGGGGCTCCCGTCCATGCCTCCCGCCAGTGGACGGCCGCAGGCCGCGCCCGAAGGCGCGTCCGGGGAGGCCGCCGATGCCGGCTTCAGGCCCTGGCATTTCTTCGTGCTGGCCTCGCTGGCGGCCGCTACCGCCGCGGTGTTGCTGTCGCGCCAGTCGGCGCCCGCCCACCTGATTCTGCTCAGCCTGATGATCGGCGCCGCCGGCGCCGCCGCCGCAGCGGTCTACCGGATGCTTGCGCCGCTCGCCGTGCGCGACGTCACCCTCATCAGCCAGCGGCAGTCGGAGCGCGGCCGCGCCGCGCTCGAGCGTGAAAAGGCGCTGGTGCTGCGGTCGATCAAGGAGCTCGAGTTCGACCGCGCCATGGGCAAGGTGTCGCCGCGCGACTTCGACGAGATGTCGGCGCGGCTGCGCGCCCGCGCCATGATGCTCATCCGCCAGGCAGACGAGGGGGCCACCGGCTACCGCGAGCTGATCGAGCGCGAGCTGAGCGCCAGGCTGGTGACGCGATCGCGCGGCGCGGCCACCCGGCCGCCGTCCACGCCTCCGGAGCCTGACGAGCTGATGCTGTCCGATGCGCCGGACGAAGCGCCGGCAAGCGGCAGCCTCCACGCCGCCCCCCGCTGCGAGGCGTGCGGCACCGCCAACGACGCCGACGCCGCCTTCTGCAAGCGCTGCGGCACCCCGCTGGAGCTGCCGGTATGACGCCCGCGCTCCGTCGCCCCATCTCCACACTCGTTCTGCTCGCCGCGGCGCTCTCTGTCTGGGCCGCCCCCGCGCGTGCGCAGATGCCGGACCCGCGGCAGATGGCGGGCCGGCCGCTTCCAGTCGGCGATCTGCCAGTCGGCACCGTCACCGTCCGCGTCGTCCGCAAGGCGATGACGAACGTAATCGCGGGACAGCAGGTCGAGCTGTCGGGTGCGGGGCGGCCGCTCGCCGCCGCGACCGACGCGCAGGGGCGTGCCGAGTTTCCCGGCCTGACGCCGGGCGCCACGGTGATGGCTTCCACCGTCGTGGACGGCGAGCGGCTGGAGTCACAGCCCTTCACCGTACCCTCGAGCGGCGGCATCAGGGTGGCGCTGGTGGCGGGCCTCGGGCAGGAGGGCGCCGCTGGCGGCCAGGCCGCGGCAGGCGCGGTCCAGACCGGAGCAGTGACCTTCGGCAGCCAGTCCCGCTTCGTCGTCGAGATGGGCGACGAGGCGTTGAGCGTGTTCAACCTTCTCGAGGTCGTGAATCCCGGATCCTCGGCGGTGCGGCCGTCGCAGCCGCTGGTGTTCGAGCTGCCCACGACGGCCCAGGGAGCCGGCGCGCTGCAGGGCTCCGGATCGCAGCTCGCCATCGCGGGCACGCGGGTCACCGCCGCTGGCCCGTTTCCGCCGGGATCGACGCTGCTCGAGTTCGGCTACTCGATGCCGATTGCCGCCGCGGAGCTGACCTTCGAGCAGAAGCTGCCCGGCGCGCTGGCGCAGTTCAGCCTGATGGTCCAGAAAGTCGGCGCGCTCGAGGTGCAGTCGCCGCAGATCGCCGAGCACCGCGACATGCCGGTGCAGGGCCAGACCTTCATCGTCGCCAAGGGGCCCGCCGTCCCGCAGGGACGCCCGATCAGCCTGAGCTTCTCCGGCCTGCCGCACCAGCCGCTCTGGCCGCGCAACCTGGCGCTGGGACTGGCGCTGGTGATTCTGGCGATCGGGACCTGGGCGGTCCTGCGCGGCCGCCCGCTGACGGCGGATCAAGCCGACCGCCGCCGCCGGCTCGAGAACAAGCGAGACCGCACCTTCGCCGAGCTGACCTCGCTCGAGGAGGACTACCGCGCCGGCGCCGTCGACCCCGATCGCTACGCGGCGCGCCGCCGCGAACTCGTGGCCGTGCTCGAACGCCTTTATGCGGAGCTCGACGAGGAAGCGGCCGCATAGCGCCGATGCCGCCTCACCAGCCCGACTTCACATCACTCAGTTTCATCGCCGTCTCGCGCCACTTCGGCCGTCGCCGCGTCCTCAACCGGATCTCGCTGCGCTGCGAGGCCGGTGAGGTGGTGGCGCTGCTCGGCCCGAACGGCGCCGGCAAGTCGACGCTGCTCTCGCTGGCGGCGACGCTGCTGACCCCGTCTTCCGGAGAGATCCGCTACGGCGATCAGACGATGGCCGCCGCGGGGCCCGGGCTGCGCGGCCGCATCGGGGTGCTCGGACACGATCTCTACGTCTACCCGGAGCTCACCGCCGCCGAGAACCTGACGTTCTTTGGGCGCCTCTATGGCCTCGCCGAGGTCGAGGCACGGGTGGCGGCTGCGCTCGAACGAGCCGGGCTGGCGCATCGCGACGACCCTGTCGGGCGCTTCTCGCGAGGCATGCGGCAGCGCCTGGCGCTCGAGCGCGCGCTGCTGCACGAGCCGCGGCTGGTGCTCCTCGACGAGCCGTTCACCGGTCTGGACGATGCCGCCACCGGCATGCTGCGGCAGCGCCTCGGCGGGCTGCGGCAGGCCGGCTGCATCGTGCTGCTGACCACGCACGACCTCGAGACCATCGAGGGGCTGGTGGATCGGGCGGTGCTGCTCCGCGGCGCCGCGCTTACGGCACTGGACGAGCTGGACGGGGGGGGACGCTCCCTGCGCGAGCGCTATCGTGCCGCCGCCGAGGCGCGCGCCTGATGTTCCTCCGGACCGTCTGGCTGGTGCTGCGCAAGGACCTGCTGATCGAGCTGCGCAGCCGCGAGATCGTCTACACGACGCTGTTCTTCGCGATCTCGTGCGTGCTGGTCTTTGCCTTCGGCTTCGTCCGGGACGGCCGGCCGGTGGAGGATGCCGCCGCCGGCATTCTCTGGATCGCGATTGCGTTTTCCGGCACGCTGGCGCTCGGCCGCGCCTTCGAGCGAGAACGGCAGAGCGAGACGCTGCGGGCGCTGATGATGGCGCCGGTCGACCGCCCGGCGCTCTACGTCGGCAAGTTGGCCGGCGTCCTGCTGCTGCTGGCGGTGGTCGAGGCCGTCGTCGTGCCGCTGGTGGCGCTGATGTTCCAGGCGCCGCTCTTCGCCCATCCGCTGCTGATGGCCGGGCTGCTGGCGACCGGGACCACCGGGTTCGCGGCCGTCGGCACGCTGTTCGCGGCGATGCTGGTGCGGGCGCGCAGCCGCGACGTGCTGCTGCCGATTCTGCTGTATCCGATTACAATCCCTGTGATCATCGGC
>JAYTEJ010000454.1:0-5718 GCA_043735365.1 Acidobacteriota bacterium | reverse complement strand
GCGGTCTGCATGGCGATGGTGTTCATGCTGATGGCGTTGGGCAGGTGCTCGCGCGGCACGAGCGACGGCATCAGCGCCTGGCGCGCCGGCAGGTCGAACGCCCCCGCCGCCGAGCTGAGCGCCGCGAGCACGTAGATCGGCCACAGCACGGTCAGCCCGCGCAGCGTCAGCACCGCCAGGACACCGGCGAGGAGCGCCATCAGCGTCTGGGTGATGAGCATCAGCGCGCGGCGGTTGAGGGCGTCGGCGGCGACGCCGCTCACCAGCGAAAAGACGAGGATGGGACCGATGCGCGACAGGCCGACGAAGCCCAGCGCCAGCGCCCGGCTCCCCTCCGGCGCGAGGATCGACACGTGCCAGAGCAGCGCCGCAGACTGCATGAAGGTGCCGATGAACGACAGCAGCAGGCCCGCCCAGAGCAGGCGGAAGTCACGATGCGCGAGCGAGGCAAACAAGGGATCGTCAATCTATCATCCCGGCGGCCGGCATCATTTCGGGGCGCGGCGCGGGGCGGTCTGCGGGGCGCGCTGGCGGCTCATCTCCGTCCCGTGAGTGGTGACGTAGTACTTGGCGAGCATGTTGGGGCGCTCCCAGGCGGGCAGCGCCGAACGGTCGCGCAGATAGCCCAGAAAGGCCTTCGTCACCTCTCCGAAATGCGCCTCGTGGCCAACCCGCAGCGCCTCGGGAATAGTGACGCGGATGTCGTCGCCGGCATCCGCGATCGCGATTCCCGGGTACTCCTGCTGGAGCGACGCCACCTTCGCAGCCGCCGCAGCCCGGACCTGGGCGCGCTCGCCGCCGGCAGGGACGATGTAGAGCTCGGGACGGAAACAATCGGCGGCGGTCTGGCGGACGTCGATGCGGGAGCGGCTGCCCCGATAGAACGCGAAGTGCGTGTCGCCGGGCGTGTCGGTCGGTTCCCAGTCCCAGATCACGTTGAGCGAGACATGAATGCCGCGCAGCGCGTAGGACACCAAGGTGTTGCAGTCGTAGTCGAGATGCCCGTCAGCGACGTGGTCGGCCAGGTCCGGCGGGAAGCCGGCGCCGGTGACGCTGCGGAAGTCCGCTTCCGCAATCGACGTCGGCCAACGCATCGCGTCGAGCAGCCGGATGTCGGTCGCGGCGTCGATCGCCTGGTCGGGGAAGAGCGTCCACTGCACCAGGTCGACGAGATGGGTGCCGACGTCGTTGAGCCCCTCCCCCTGTTCGCCGGTGTCGAAGAACCAGGTGGGGCGCAGGTTCGGCGCCCCGGCGACCATCTTCTTGAGGAAGTGCACGCTTTCCATGTAGACCGACGGCTCGTCCGGCCGGCCCGGCAGGATCTGGCCGAAGGTGGCGGTGTCGTTGACGAAGGCCCGCTGCAGGCGATGGGTGGCTTCGAAGCGTTCGGTCATGATGTCGTAAGCGACCAGACCGCGGGCGTCGGCCTCGGCGAGCGCCGCCTCGAGCTTCGGCAGATCCTCGGAGCGCAGGACCCAGGGCTTGTCGGCGAGGACGTGCAGCCCTCCCTCGACGGCGCCGAGGATCTGGTCGATCTTGACGCGGTTGCGTCCGGAGAGGACCACCACGGTGCCGGGCCGCTCGGCCAGCATTCGGGCGAAGCCGTCCGGTCCGGCGTGGACCTCCCAGGCCCACGAGGTGGGACGCGCGGCGCGGTGGTTGAAGCCGGCCAGCCGGTGCAGGTGGGCGACGAGGTCGGCGTCGACCGGCGCGAAGACGTCGACGCGGTCGCTGACGTCGGGATACATCTCGCCGTGGACCAGCGCGGCATGGAAGTGGCCGGGGTCGAGGGTCATGAATCGAATGGCTGGGTGCGGCACGAAAGGCTCCTGAAGGGCGCCGGGGACCGGACCCGGGCGCGGACGCGAACCGTCAGATTGCCCCGGAGCGTCCGCCAGCGTCAAGGCCGGACGAACCGGCGGCGCACCGGGAGGCCGTGGTAGCCTCTCGGCTCATGCCGTCCGGATCCGCGCGCACCTCCGGCGCCGAGCGCCTGCTTCGCGCCGGGCTGTGGCTGGTGCTGCTGTCGGTGGTGGCGACCACCCGGACCGATCCCGACCTCTGGGGACACGTACGCTTCGGCCAGGACATCATCCGCACCGGGACGGTGCGGCAGGCCGATGCCTACTCCTTCACCAGCGACCAGCCGTGGGTGAACCACGAGTGGGCGTCGGAGGTCGCGTTCGGGTTGGCGTTCAACGCCGCGGGCAACGCAGGGCTGGTCGGGCTGAAGCTCCTGATCGTGCTCGGCGGGCTGATGCTGCTGAACGGGACGCTCGTCAGGGATGGGGTACGCGACGCGCGCCACCGCGACCTGCTCGCCGCGATCGCGGTCATCGCCACCATCCAGCAGGCGCATCACATCCGGCCGCAGCTGTTCTCGCTGCTGTGCTTCTCCGCGCTGCTGGCGGCGCGGCGTGCGCCGTGGTGGCTCTGGGCGGTGCCGGCGATCTTCGCGGCGTGGGTGAACTTCCACGGCGGCTGGCTGGTCGGCGGCGGCGTCCTGGTGCTGTGGACGATCGGCCTGGCGGTGTCGCGCGGCTCGGGGGTGCGCGGCGCGCTGCCGTATGCGGCGGCCGGCGCCGCCGCGCTGGTGGCGACGCTCGTCAACCCGATGGGCGTCGGGATGCACCGCTTCCTGATCGAGACCGTCGGCTTCGGGCGCGCCGACATCACCGAATGGCAGCCGGTCTACGCCCTCGGCCCGTCGATCTGGGGGCTCTGGATCGTGGTGGCGATCCTGGCAGGGTTCGGCGGCCTCCGGGTGTGGCGCGCCGGCGGCACGCCAGAGCGGCTGATCGTCGTCGGGACGCTGGCGCGCCCGTGGACGCCCAGAACGCGCCCCCCGCCGCTTGGAAATCTCGCCCAGAACGCGAGATTCCCACACCGCCCACCCCCATCATCTGTGTCCTGATGACAAGACCGGATCGGAAAGACCCGGCGAGAGAAGTCCAGATTTCTACGCTTCTACGTGGTTGGCGACACCGCGACCGTGGCCGGGGCGCTCATCTTCATCGCGCTGCGCGGGCTGGCGGCCAGCGCCGCCTGCATCCGCATCGACCCGCGCGGCACGCCCGACCCCGAGGCACTGGCCTTCTTCCGCGACAGCGGCGCCCACGGACGACTGCTGGTGTGGTTCGACTGGGGGGAGTACGCGCTCTGGCACCTCTCTCCCGCGCTGCGGGTGTCGATCGACGGCCGTCGGGAGACTGTCTATTCAGCCGATCTGCAGGATCGCCATCTGCGCTTCTTCTTCGACGCCCCGGGCGGCGCCGCGCTGCCGGAGGCCCTGGCGGCAGACTACATCTGGGTCCCGAAAGAACTGCCAGCGGCGCAGCGCCTCAGGAGCCGCGGCTGGGCCGTGGCCTTCGAGGGGGCGCGCTCGGTGGTGTTCGCGCGAACCCCGGCCGGGTTTGCGCCGACACGGGCGGTCGCGGCGGACCCTGGGTGCTTTCCGTAGGCGTTGCGCGCCGCCGCACGGACGGCAGCAGTTGGCGTAGACTGGGAGTCCCTCCGCGCCGGAGTGGTGAAACTGGCAGACGCGCGGGACTCAAAATCCCGTGACCGCAAGGTCGTGAGGGTTCGACCCCCTCCTCCGGCACCAATAAATATAAGGATTTAGTCGTATTTCGAGTATTTGGTTGAACCCTTCGCGTATTAGTATTCCGTCGTCTCGCTCTGCGCCAGCGCCCACGGCGGGATCAGCCAGACGAGCGCGGCGAGCAGCAGAGCGGCGGCGCGGCGCGAGGTCAGGGCGCCCATTACCGCACCACCTGCACGCTGTCGAGCGCCACCGAGCCGGGGCCGTCCCTAGCAGACCCGTCATCCTGACCTCCGTCGCTTTCGGGCTTCGCTCAAGCGGCATAACAGCGCGCGGCTTCAGCCGCGGCGGCCATGGTTGCCCGGCCGCCGTCGGCTGCAAGCCGATGTTGGGCCGTCCGTCAGGTTCTGCCAACCCAATACCCAGGTCGGCGCTTGAGATTCATAACCGCCAGAATGCGGAGTTCGCTGCCGGCAACCGTGTAGAGCCCATAGGGAAACCGCTGGCACAGACGACGCCGGATAGCACCAAGGACGATCGGACCTGATTCGGGATGTTCGATGAGCGCCACCGTGCAGCGGCGAACCTCCGCAATGAACGCGGCGCCAAGCCCAGGCTGTTCGTGTTCGTAGTACTGCGCCGCGTCGTTGAGTTCGCGCTCGGCCAGCTCGTTGAAGGTGGGCGCAATGATCAGATCCGGCCTTGGGCCTCGCGAAACACCTCGTCTGCTGGACGACTTGAGAGCGCACCCGATTCCAGTGCGGCGGCTCGACGCTGCGCTTCTTCGGCCCAGATGCGCGCATTCTCCTCGGGTGACAAGCTCTCCAGGCTCTCGAGTAACCGTTCCGCCAGGCGGGCCCGGCCCTGCGGGTCGAGCCTCAGCGCTGCCGCCTCGAGTTCCTCGATCTTCATAGCAGGATTCTACGCCCATCCGCGGTCCTGGTGCCCTGTCCCACATGCTTTCCGGCACTGGGTCTCAAGCTCCACCGATTTGCAAGCTTCCCCGCGTCCGGAGTTTCCGTCGTCGTCGGGGTCATTGATTTTGTCGGGTTCCTTGTCGGCCCAACGCCATCGGCATCAGCCGCGGCGCGGGTGATCGCGCCGGCGCCGTCGGCGACATGCCGTGTTAGCCGGCACTCGTGCGAACAAGAATCATGAGCCCTGATGCCCACGAAAGTTTGACCGCTGCAAACTCTCGATGTCCCTCAAGCTCGTCGATCAGGACGGGCACCTTCGGCGCATGCCCCTCCGGCCAATTGGGTTGAGGGAGCAGGTCGTCGATGAAATAGATGCCGCCTACCCGTAAAAGCGAAAGGGCCACATTCAAATGCGTAAACTTGCCAGGCCACGCGTCAGCGTAGATGAAGTCAAACTGACCGGGCGGAAGGCGATCCAGAAACTTCACGCCGTCGGCCAAGTGAAAAGTGACGCGAGGATCCGCCCCGAGGTGACGCTTGGCCACCGCCAGAACATTCTCGTCAGTGTCGACGGACTCAAGATGGGAATTGGCATCCATGCCGGCCAGGAGCCAAGCTGTGCCGACGCCCGTGCCGGTGCCGAGCTCAAGAAAGCGCCCGCTCGGCTTCGAAGCCGCGAGGACCATCAAGAGCGCTCCGGTTTTCGGTTCTGACGCCATCGCAAAGCCAAGTTTCTGCGTGTCGCGATGGATAGCCTCAAGTGCGCCAGGCGTCCCCCGTATTTCTTGGTCGTTCATCAGAATCTTCTGTCGGTGTCAACGCTCCGGTTCAGCGGCGGCGCGATAGCGCCGTCCGCTGCAGCCGGTTGGGCTGCCGGCCGGTTCAGAGCGAGCCGGCATGCCTCAAGAACTCCTCGACTACGACGCGGCACCCTGGCTGAGCAGCGTCAACGTCTGTCTTCTGGGCCGTAAAGTACCGACCGTGAGCTGACATGTGTCCGAGGTCTTCACTGAACGCATTCGTTGCATCGGTCTGAAGGGTCGCCATCTTGTTCGCGTAGAAGTTGTCGCCAGCAAGACTCTTCCGGTGCCGTTTGGCCTTCTTGGCGACTGATAAAGCCTCCTGAGCGAGACGATCAAGACGCTCTGAGACCGAGGCAGGTGCTCGACCCTTGGGTTTCGCCATCGTCGCCTACCAGTTGGAGTAGGAGAACGTCTTCCCGTCGGCCTTCTGCCTTCGAACAACCCTTTTCTGGCAGAG
>JAYTEJ010000453.1:0-1982 GCA_043735365.1 Acidobacteriota bacterium | reverse complement strand
GAACGCCCGCGCGATCGGCACCGTCGATTCGACCGGCAGCTGGCGGAGGAGGTCGGCGACGGCATCGAGGTCGGCGTGGCTGCCGGCGCGGCCGCTCTTCGACAGCGCCCGCACCCGCTCGACGATCTCGTAGAGCTCCGGCCCCTCGCGCTGCCGGAGCGTCTCGCCCAGAATGCCGCCGAGCATCCGGACATCGTCCCGCAGCCGCTCGTGAGGGTCGCTCGTGCGCGTCGTCATACAGCGCTATTTAATCAGTTTCCCGCGAACCGCGGCGGGTTCCGGCGACAGCGCGCTTCGCCTGGACGTGCGCGGTGGACCGTGAAGCGGCCGTCGGACGCCCGCTTCACCACTGTCGTCCCCAGGCCGTCACCGCGGCCGGGGGCCCTCGACGACCTGCTGAATGGCCCGTCGGCCGCCCGACGCGACGGCCGGCCGCAGGTATTGACAGCCCGTGGTGAAAGTGGCGACGGCATTCGAACGGCGATGCCTCCCCGCGAGCGGTGTTGCTCGCCGCCACTTTCACCACGGGCTGTTAAGATATGACCAATGGAGCGTCGTCCATCACTCTTCCGGGCGCTGGCCGCCGCCGCGTTGCTGCCGGCGGGCGCCGCCGTCTGCACCGCGCGGGTGCAGGCGCGGCAGCTGCCGGACGGCCCCGGCAAGGACACGTTGATCAAGGTCTGCAGCCCGTGTCATGAGCCCGGCCGCGCCGCGGCGTTTCGTCTCACCCGCGAGGGGTGGGAGGCGACGGTCGCGGACATGCGCTGGCGCGGCGCCAAGGGCACCGACGAGGAGTTCGCCGCCATCGTCGAGTATCTCTCGACCCACTACCTGGGCGAGGCGTCGCCGAAGCTGAACATGAACCGGGCGACGTCGGTGGAGCTGGAATCGGTGGTATCGCTGCTGCGGCGGGAAGCTGCGGCGGTGATCGCCTACCGCGACAAGGTCGGCGGCTTCAAGTCAATCGAGGACCTGCGCAACGTGCCCGGGGTCGATTTCAAGAAGTTCGAGGCCGCGAAAGACCGCATCATCTTCTAGCGTCCGATGGACCGCGAGGGTTTATGCCTGCACCGCGACATCGCCCTGGCGTCTTCCTCCTTGCCGCACTGCTGCTGGCGCCGGCGGCGCTGCGCCCGCAGGAAAAGGTCTTCCGCACCGGCGCGCGCACCGTCGCCGTCTACGTGACGGTGTCGGACGAGAGCGGCAAGCTGGTGGGGGACCTCACCCAGGACGACTTCGAGGTCTACGACAACGGCCGGCGGCAGACGATCACGCTCTTCGACAGCGGCGTGCAGCCGATCACCGTGGTGCTGATGCTCGACCGCAGCGGCAGCATGTTCAGCAATTTCAGCCTGGTGCGCTCGGCGGCCGAGGAGTTCGTCGGCCGGCTGCTGCCCGGCGACAAGGCCCGGATCGGCAGCTTCTCAAGCCGCATCCAGGTCGATCCCCGCGACTTCACCGGCAGCCAGCGCGACCTGATCGAGATCCTGCGCACCGACCTGCAGGAGCCCGGCCCGACGCCGCTCTGGAACGCGGTCAACGTCGGCATCACCGCGCTCCAGCACCAGGACGGCCGGCGGGTCGTCCTGGTCTTCACCGACGGCGTCGATCGGCCGATGAACAGCCGCAGCATCGGCTTCACCGAAGTGGTGAAGAACGCCGAGGAGCACGACGTCATGGTGTTCGCGGTCGGCCTCGCCGGCCGCAGCTACTACCCGGGCCGCGGGCGGGGGCGGGGAGCGTCGGTGGGGGCGATGGGCACGCCGGGCGGGATCGGCGCGCCGCCGGAGTTCGAGCAGCCCGACGCCGGCCTGCCGCGCATCGCCATGGCGACCGGCGGCGGCTATTTCGAGCTGACCTCGGCCAACAATCTGGGGACGACGTTCAGCGCGGTGGCCAACGAGCTCCATCGCCAGTACGCGCTGGCGTTCACGCCGCCGACCTTCGACGGCAAGACCCACCGGCTCGAGGTCCGCGTCCGG
>JAYTEJ010000452.1:0-6092 GCA_043735365.1 Acidobacteriota bacterium | reverse complement strand
CCGTTGACGAAAATCAGTCCCGAGTCGGGCTTGAGCAGGCCGAGGATCAGCCGCAGAATCGTCGACTTGCCGGCGCCGCTCGCCCCCAGGAAGATCTTGGTGTGCCCGGTCTGCAGGGCGAAGGAGACGTCGCTCAGGATCTCCTTCTCGTCGAAGGCCAGGCAGACCTGGTCGAAGACGATAATCGGCCCGCCATGGGCCATGGCTTCTTCGAGGAGCGGCGGACGGGTGAGTTGCTGTATGGCCATCAGTACATCAGCGCGATGAGCAGCTTGGTGACGAGGAAATCCACCGCAATCACCGCCACCGAGGCCGCGACCACGGCGTTGGTGGTGGCGCGGCCGACCCCCTGGGTGCCGCCGCGGGTGCGCAGCCCGACGTGGCAGCCGATGCTGGCGATGGTGAAGCCGATGAAGAACGGCTTGATCAGCCCCATCCACACGTCCTGGATATAGAGCCCCATGACGACGCTGTTCCAGTAGACGCCGGAGGGCACCTTGAGCTGGGTCACGGTGACGATCCAGGCGCCGACCATGCCGAGCCCGCCGGAGACGACGGTGAGCAGCGGCACCATCAGGAAGCCGGCGAGAATCCGCGGCAGCACCAGCTTGCGGATCGGATCGGTGCCGAGCGCGCGCAGCGCCGCGATCTGCTCGGTCACCATCATCGACCCGAGCTCCGCGGCAATCCCCGAGCCGACCCGGCCGGCGACCATCAGCCCGGTCAGCACCGGGCCGAGCTCCTTGACCATCGAGGCGCTGACCAGCCGCCCGACCATCGAGCGGGCGCCGAACTGGTCGAGCGTCAGGCCCGACTGCAGCGCCAGCACCATACCGGTGAACATCCCGGTCAGCAGCACCACCGTCAGCGAGCCGACGCCAATCGCCTCGAACTGCTCGATGACGTCGCGGAAGTAGAACGGGCGGGTGACCAGCGCCCGGCCCACCTTCCCGACCATGCCGACGTACTCCTGGACCTCGAGGAGCGCCGCCTTGATCCAGCTGTCGAGAAATCCCGTCATCAGCGGCGGCCCCCGGCGAGGCCGAGCTCGCGGGACCGCAGCGCCTTGACGCGATCGCGCAGCGCCGCCGCCTTCTCGAACTCGAGGTTGGACGCCGCCGCCTTCATCTGCACCTGCAGCGCGCCGATTGCGGCGTCGAGCTCCGCCTGACTGTTGAAGATCTCATCGTCCCCTGCGGCCGGCACCGTGACGTAGTCCCGTTCGTAAACGCTCGACATCACCTCGTCGATGCTCTTGACGATCGAGGCGGGCGTGATGTGGTGCTCGAGGTTGTAGGCTTCCTGGATCTGCCGGCGCCGATCCGTCTCGCTGATCGCCAGCTTCATGGAATCCGTCATCCTGTCCGCATACATGATCGCCCGTCCATTGATGTTCCGCGCAGCGCGGCCGATCGTCTGGATCAGCGCCCCGCTCGAGCGCAGGAAGCCCTCCTTGTCGGCGTCGAGGATCGCCACCAGCGAGACTTCGGGGAGATCGAGCCCCTCCCGGAGCAGGTTGATGCCGACCAGCACGTCGAACTCCCCGCGCCGCAGATCGCGCAGGATCTGGATGCGCTCGAGCGTCTCGATGTCCGAGTGCAGGTAGCGGACCCGGACCCCGAGGTCCTGATAGTACTGCGTCAGGTCCTCGGCCATGCGCTTGGTGAGCGTCGTGACCAGGACGCGCTCGCGCCGCGCCACCCGCTCGCGGATCTCGGCGAGCAGGTCGTCAATCTGGCCGCGGACCGGGCGGACGTCGATCGGCGGATCCACCAGCCCGGTGGGACGGATGATCTGCTCGACCACGACGCCGCCGGCGCGCCGCAGCTCGTAGGGGCCGGGCGTCGCCGAAACGAACAGCAGCTGGTTGACCCGCGCTTCCCACTCCTCGAAGTTCAGCGGCCGGTTGTCGAGCGCCGAGGGCAGGCGGAAGCCGTAGGCGACCAGCACTTCCTTGCGCGAGCGGTCGCCGTGGTACATGCCGCGGACTTGCGGGACCGACTGGTGGCTCTCGTCGACCATGATCACCGCATCGGGCGGCAGGTAGTCGAGCAGGGTCGGCGGCGGATCACCGGGCCCGCGGCCGGTCAGGTGCCGCGAATAGTTCTCGATCCCGTGGCAGTAGCCGATTTCCTTGATCATCTCGAGATCGAACATCGTCCGCTGATGGAGCCGGTGCGCTTCGAGCACCTTGCCCTCCGACTCGAGCTGGGTGCGGTACCAGGTCAGCTCGGCCTTGATGCTTTCGACCGCCGCGCGCGTCCGGTCGCGTGACGTGACGAAATGGGTCTTCGGGAAAATCGCGATCTTGTCGTGCCGGCGGATGGTCTTGCCGGTGAGCGGGTCGAAGGTGACCAGCTCATCCACCTCGTCGCCGAACAGCTCGATCCGCAGCGCCGTGTCCTCGTACGACGGCTGCACCTCGACTATGTCGCCGCGGACTCGAAAGACGCCGCGGCCGAACTCGTGGTCGTTGCGCTCGTACTGGATTTCAACCAGTTTCCTGAGGATCTGTTCGCGATCGATGCGCTGGCCGCGCTCGAGCGGCAGCATCATCCCGTAATACGCCTCCGGCGATCCCAGCCCGTAGATGCATGAGACGCTGGCGACGATGATCACGTCCCGGCGCTCGAACAACGAGCGGGTGGCCGAGAGCCGCATGCGATCGATCTCCTCGTTGATCGTCGCCTCCTTCTCGATGTAGGAGTCGGTGGTCGGGACGTAGGCCTCGGGCTGGTAGTAGTCGTAATAGCTGACGAAGTACTCGACCGCGTTCTCCGGGAAGAAGCGCCGGAACTCCTGGTAGAGTTGGGCCGCGAGGGTCTTGTTGTGCGCCATGACCAGGGTCGGTCGATTCACCCGGGCGATGCACTGCGCCATGGTGAAGGTCTTGCCGGAGCCGGTCACGCCGAGCAGCACCTGGGCGGGGTCGCCGCGGTTGAGGCCGTCGACGAGCTCGTCGATCGCATGGGCCTGGTCGCCGAGGAGCTCGAACTCGGTCACCAGCTTGAATTGGTCGTATTTGGAGGCCATGCGAACAGAAAATCGTACCACAGGTGGGAGGCGGCGCCGGGCTCAGCCTCCTTTCTTGATGGCAAAGTAGCCGTCGCGAGTACGGATGCGGGCCCCTTTCGCGTCCGGCCGCTTCACCTTGATCTCGACCCGGCGCCAGGCGCCGTCCGTCCGGGGATCAGTCGAGACGTAGCCGAGGCTGTAGCGCCCCTCGATGTCGCGGCGGACGGTGTCGTACATCTTGTCCACTTCCTTGAGGTTGGCGGGAAAGAGCGCCCGGCCGCCGGTCATCGCGGCGAAGCCGTCGAGCTGCTGGCGCTGCGCCGTGGCCGCCGACCCCTGGTGCTCGAGGTACCCGAGCACGTAGACGGTGACGTCTGAGGCCCGCAGCAGCTCGACCACTTCGCCGCGATTGAGGGCGCTGCGGGTGTCGCCGCCGTCGGTGTACATGATGAGCACCTTCTGGCCGTCCTGGGCGGCGGCGCCGTTCAGATAGACCCCAATCGCGTCGTAGAGCGCGGTGAAGCCGTCGGGCTTGCGGCCGCGGATCCGCTCGATCAGCCTCGGATATCCCGCCGCGTCGAAGCGCGCCACCCGGACCTCGGTATCGAAGTCCACGAGGGTAATGTCCTTCGCCTCCTCCATCGTCCCGAGGAACTTGATCGCCGCAGTACGAACGTCCTTGATGTCCTCCTCCATGCTGCCGCTGGTGTCGAGCAGGAAGCCGACGTGCAGCGGCGGCGCGGTGGCGGGATCGCCGGCGGCGAAGAACTCGACCGTCTGCGGCTTCCCTTCCTCGAGGATCTCGAAGTCGTCTGCGGTCAGGCCGGTGATCGGGACGCCGCGCTTGTCGGTCACGACCACGGTGCAGTGCACCAGGTCCACTTCGCTGCGGAACGGCCGCTGGGCGAACGCGGGGGCCGGAGCCGCAGCCAGGATTGTCAGCAGGAACACAGGGAAAGATTTCATGGTCAGAACACCTTGAAGGCGCTGATGCGCACCACCTGCGTGCCCAGTGTGCCGTCGCCGTTGACGCCGCGGAAGCCGTAGCCCCACTCGACCGCGACGAGCGTGCCGAACGGCGCCGGGACCTCCGCCGCGGCGCCGACGCCAGTGTAGTTGCGCAGCCGCGGGCCGAATCCCGGATCGCGAACCGCGGCCGAATCCACGAAGCCGTCGAAGCGCGCCAGCTTGCCGGCGGACCAGGCCAGCGCGGTGCGCACCACCGCCCCCCGGTCGTAGCGGATGAGCGCCGAGGGATAGCCGCGCAGCCGGTTGTCGAACGTGCCGAAGGTATAGCGGCTGAAGCGATCGAGGTCGCGTCCGGCCATCCACGTACCCTCGGCGCGGGCGACCAGGCGCGGGCTGAGCACCGCCGAACGGGCGAGGGAGACACCGTAGCGCTGGAAATTGCGCTGCGACGGTTGATACTCCGCCGACCCCGGAACGCCCCAGGCGCTCCAGCCGCTGCGTATCGCGGGATTCCACCAGACCGACGCGTTCCAGCCGCGGCGCTGGGCGTCGAGGGCGAGCCGGGCGCCGTGCGCGACCTGGTTCGCGGGCACGCGGAAGTCCGGCGCCGTCAAATCGCCGCGCGCCAGTCGAGTGTAGTCCAGGTCGTAGCCGATGCGCACCGAGACCAGCGGCGTCAGCGATCGCAGCAGCCACACCGACGCCGACGCCGGCCGCTGCCGGATGTCCTCGGGGTAGACCTCGCGTCCGTTGCGGAAGGATCGATCGTTGTAGGACGTGGCAATCCCGAGGGCGCGGCCGGCGAGCTGCCAGCGGCTGCCGCCAAGCGACGGCACCGAGAACGCCAGCTGGCCGTAGGCGCCGCCGAAGAAGACGCTCAGCTGCGTGCCGGTGTGAAAAAGATCGAAGTCGACGTAGCTGAGACCGGCGAACGGCAGCGGCTGCGAGATGTTCGGATCGAGGATGACGCCGGCCGCCAGCGTCCGGACGCGGTTGGCGCGGCCCGCCACCTCCGGCTCCGCCGGCGTGCCGTCGGCGGCAGCCGGCTTGCGCTTCAGATAGCGATACCCTTCACTGGTGTCGCGGAGCATCACCGCATCCGACGCCAGCGCCGCCTGACGCCGCGCCGCGAAGTCGGGGGGATTGATGTCGTAGTCCGACATCGATAGCACCCGGTGGATCGGCGTCCGGTAGGAGGCCCCTTCGTACATCTGCCGCACGTCCGATCGATGCAGCAGCCAGATCCCGTCGCGCGCATCTTCAAAGTCGTCGACCTGCTCGGAGGCGACGATCGGCCCCTTCAACCGGGTCTGCGCCGCCGCGACCCGAACCATCGCGAAACTGTCCATCGCGATCCATGCCTTGCCGCGGTAAAGCGAAGCGTCCCCCGACGGCTCGAACGCAATCACGTAGCAGCGGGTGGCGCCAATCGTCTCCTCTCCCGCCAGGCGGTAGCGGTAGACGTCCGAGAGGGTAATCGTCAGCGGTGGCGACGCGACCCGCTCCGGCTCGATGATCGGCAGCCGCGGCACGCCGCCGCCGCGAAACTCGATGCCGTTGATCCGGATCGCCCGCTGCTCCAGCTCCGTCGTCCCCCCCGCCGCATACAGCGTCGTCTCCGAGCTGATCGACACCGGCGCGGGGAAGCCCGGGGCCTCGAACGACAGCGTCAGCGTCCCGCGGGAGATGAGCTGCCTGACGACCGCCGCCTGGCGCGCCGCCGCCGCCTGGTTGCGCGCGACGATTTCTTCCGCGGTCAGGGAGCGCGCGCCGACCACCTGGACGCCTTCGACGAACTGGTCCTGCCCGGCGCGCGCCGGAATCCGGACAATGACGTCGCCGGTCGCCAGCCGCGTCCGCTCGGCACCCGGCGCCGGCGGCGTCGTCGTGATCTCGGCTCCGGAGGGGCAGGCGGCGCCGAACGCAACAAAGGCGACGACCTCGAGCGTGCCGGAATTGAGGTACGCCGGCACGGACGCTGTCCCGCAGCCGACCTCCTGGCGGGGCGAGGGCACCAGACCCGCCGGCAGGGCCGCGGCAGCCTGCGCCGTCGCCGCCAACAGCGTCCCGGCGGCGTCGGGATCCGGCGGCAGCGTCCAGATCCAGCG